>JAABTO010000071.1 GCA_011389835.1 Desulfotignum sp.
AAGTGTCCCGGAAGCAGGCAGCCGGCGGCGGGGTTCTGCCGGCCAAGTTGTCGGACTGTACCAGTGACGACCTGCAGCGGCGGGAACTGTTCTTTGTGGAAGGCGATTCCGCCGGCGGATCGGCCAAACAGGCCAGGGACCGGCGGTTTCAGGCGATCATGCCGTTGCGGGGCAAAATCATGAACACGTGGGACATGGCCCCGGCCGCCATCATGGAATCTAAAGAGATCAGAGATATTGTCCAGGTGCTGGGGGTCCTGCCCGGAGAGGCGGACCTGTCCCGGCTGCGGTACGGAAAAATCTGTATTCTGGCGGATGCGGATTCTGATGGACTTCACATTGCCACACTGTTGTGCGCCCTGTTTCTCAGGCATTTTCCAGACATTGTCAAATCGGGTCACGTGTTCATGGCCATGCCCCCGCTGTACCGCATCGATGTGGGCAAAGAGGTGTTTTACGCACTGGATGACGAAGAAAGACAAAGCATCGTCAAACGGATCAACCGCCGGAAAAAACCGGGCAAAATCCATGTGCAGCGCTTCAAAGGGCTCGGAGAGATGAACCCGGCCCAGCTCAAGGAAACCACCATTGCCCCGGATTCCCGGCGCCTGGTGCAGCTGACCGTGGAAGGCGCCGACTCTTTGGAGGATGTGATTGAAACCATGGACATGCTTTTAGGAAAAAAACGGGCCAGAGACCGGAAAGAATGGATCGAGGCCCAGGGGAATATCAAAGAGATCGAATAACATGACAGATCAACCGGTTTCAGAAATAGAAGCGCATGAACAGGTCGCTTTTCAGGATTTTGCCAGAAAAGCCTACCTCAATTATTCCATGTATGTAATTTTGGACCGGGCCCTGCCGCATATCGGGGATGGCTTGAAACCGGTGCAGCGGCGCATCGTCTATGCCATGAGCCAGCTGGGCCTTTCCGCTACAGCCAAATTCAAGAAATCCGCACGGACCGTGGGAGATGTGCTGGGCAAATTTCATCCCCACGGGGATACGGCCTGTTACGAAGCCATGGTGCTGATGGCTCAGCCGTTTTCCTTGAGATATCCACTGGTGGAAGGCCAGGGTAACTGGGGGGACCCCAACGACCCCAAATCTTTTGCCGCCATGCGGTATACCGAATCCCGGCTGTCCAGATATGCGGATCTTCTGCTGGAAGAACTGACCCTGGGCACGGTGGAGTGGGCCCCCAATTTCGACGGTACCCTGGAAGAGCCCCGGATCCTGCCGGCCCGGCTTCCCAATCTGCTGCTCAACGGCACAACCGGCATTGCCGTGGGCATGGCCACCAGTATTCTGCCCCACAATCTTCGGGAGGTGGCCAAAGCCCTGGTGGCCCTCATCGAAGATGACACCACTTGTCTGGACGATCTGCTCAAACATATCAAGGGACCGGATTTTCCCACTGCCGCTGAAATCATCACCCCGGCCGATGAGATCAAAGCCATTTATGATTCCGGATCCGGCCGCATCAGAATGCGGGCACGGTTCCGGATCGAAGACGGGGATATCGTGTATTACGCCCTGCCTTATCATACGTCAGCTGAAAAAATTTATGAACAGATCGCCTCCCAGATGGCGGACCGGAAACTGCCCATGGTCAGTGACATCAGAGATGAATCCGACCATGAGGATCCCACCCGTCTTGTGGTGATCCCCCGGTCCAACCGGGTGGACCTGACCGCGTTGACCGATCATCTGTTCGCCACCACGGATCTGGAAAAATCCTATTCATTCAACATGAACATGATCGGCCTTAACGGCCGGCCGGCCGTGAAAAACCTGAGAACCCTGCTTCAGGAATGGCTGGATTTCCGGTTTCAGACCGTCAGAAAAAAACTGACTTTTCAACTGGACCGGGTAAAGGTGCGGCTCCACATCCTGGAAGGATTCCGTATTGTTTTTCTGAACCTGGACAAAGTGATTCAGACCATCCGGGAGTCTGACCATCCGAAAAAAGATCTGGTGGCCACCTTTGATCTGTCTTCGAAACAGGCGGATGCCGTTCTGGAGATGCGGCTGCGCCAGCTGGCCAGACTGGAGGAGATCCAGGTGGTGTCTGAAATCCAGACCCTGGAAGCAAAGGAAAAAGAGATATCGATCCTGCTGGATGATCCAGCCGCGTTCAAGGCCTGTATTATCGAAGAAATCCGAACTGATGCCAAAAAATACGGGGACAGGCGCATGTCCCCGATCAAAAAGCGCAAGGAGGCGGAAGCGTTTTCCGTCACCGATATCATCGAGGTGGAGCCGGTGACCGTTATCCTTTCTGCAAACGGATGGATCCGGTCTGCCAAGGGCCACGACATCGATCCAAAAAGCGTCAAGTTCAGATCCGGAGATGCCCTGCTGTGCCATCTGAGGACCCGCAGTGACAAGCCCATCGTGTTCCTGGACAGCCTAGGCCGCAGCTATACCCTGTATTCCCACATGCTGCCGTCCGCCAGGAGCAATGGTGAACCTTTGACCGGTCACCTGTCGCTGCCGAATTCGGCCCGGATCTGTTTCATGCTTTCGGAAACCCTTTCTTCTCATTTTCTGGTGGCATCAGACTCAGGTTTCGGATTTGTCGTCGCGTTTGCCGATGTTGTGACCCATGTCAAAAACGGCAAACAGGTCATCACCCTTAAAAAAGAGGCTGATCTGATGCCCCCCTGCCCGGTGACGGCGTTAGAAACCGACGCAGTGGTCGCAATTACCACCAAAGGCCGGATGCTTATTTTTGCCTTGAATGAACTGCCCCGGTTGAAAAAAGGACAGGGAAACAAACTCATCACCATTCCTGCAAAAGAGCAGCGCTCTTCAGATCCGGAAAAACTCAAGTTTTTGAAAACATTGCCATTACATGCCAATATTGTTATACATTCCCAAAAGCACTCCCTGACACTCAAACCGGGGAACCTGAAAGATTATGTTAAAAAGCGCGGCAACAGGGGAAAACTGCTGCCACAGAGATACCGCAATGTGGATGAACTGGAAATCCGACAAAATGAAGCATAAAGCGTGTCAATGAAATTATTTTTTCAGAAACAGTTTATTTTTTTGAGTCTGCTGATTTTATGCGGTTATTTTGTCTATTTGAGCTATCTGCTCCATCATCGGGAGCTGGGGCCGACGCCCGGCACACTGGAACGGATTCAGCAATCCGGAGTGCTGCGCCTGATCACCACCCGTTCATTGAACAATTTTTATCTGTACAAAGGAGAACCCGCCGGATTCGAATATGAGATGGCCAAAGAATTTGCCCGGTTTCTGCATGTGGATCTGGATGTCGTTACCCCGGGATGGAACAACCTGCTGACGTATCTGAATCTGGGAAAAGGAGACTTTGTCGGGGCCAGCATGTCCGTTACCCGGAAACGTGTAGAAAACGTCGCATTTTCAATCCCTTACATGGAGGTTCAGCAGCAGGTCATTCATCATTCACTGGTGTTCGGACCCAAAGATGTTGAAGACCTGGCTTTCCGGACCGTTCATGTCAGGCGGGACACTTCCTATCACTACCGGCTTGAGGAAATCAAGGCATCCGGCATTGACGTGCGTTATATTCTGCATGACAACGTGCCCACCGAAGATCTGATTGCCATGGTTCATGACCGGGAGATTAAATTCACCATTGCCGATTCCAACATCGCCCGGCTCAATCAGCGGCATATGCCCGATATCCGTGTGGGCATTCCGATCCAAAGAAAGGAATCCATTGCCTGGGCCGTGCGAAAGCATGATTCGGAAATGCTACAGGAAATCAACCGGTTTTTTCTGTATGCCCGGCAAACAGGAAAACTCAAGGAAATCGTCAACAAATATTACGGCCAGCCCAAAGAATTCAATGTTTCGGAAATAAAAACCTTTCATAAAAGGATTCAGAAACATCTGCCCGAATACCGGGACATCATTGAATCCCAGTCGGAAAAACATGGATTTGACTGGCGCCTGGTGGCAGCGGTGGTCTACCAGGAATCCCGGTTCGATCCGGCGGCAAAAAGCATGACCCATGTGGAAGGACTCATGCAGGTGACCCAGGCGGCAGCCAGTGATATGGGTATCAAAGACCGGCTGGATCCGGTTCAGAGCATCCGGGCAGGCATCAAATACCTGAACCAGATGTATGAAAGGTTCGAAGAGATCGAGGACAAGTATCAGCGGCTGTTGTTCGCTTTGGCCAGCTACAATGTGGGATGGGGGCATGTGTTGGATGCCATGGCCATTGCCGAAGACAAAGGACTTGACCCCCGGATGTGGGATTCCTTGAAACAGACGCTGCCGCTGCTGTCCAAACCTGAAATTTACAAAAAAACAAAACATGGATATGCCCGGGGATGGGAACCGGTCCGGTATGTGGAACGGATTCTCGCCTGGTATGATATCCTCAAACAGATGGATTTTTCCTGACATGCCGGTGACTGTGGTCACGGCGGTCAAGAACCTATCCGATTTTTTGAAAAGAGTGAAACCATGACAAGAAAAATTCTGATCAACGCCCTGGACCCGGATGTCAGCCGCATCGCCGCGGTCATAGACAGCAAACTGGACCAGTTTCACATTGAAACCAGGGCCCGTGAAGTCACCCAGGGAAACATTTACAAAGGAATCGTCACCCGTGTAGAACAAAGCCTTCAGGCGGTGTTTGTGGACTACGGGGCTGAAAAAAACGGATTTCTGCAGAAAAATGAAATTCATCCGGATTATTTTCAGGACGTGGAATCCGGGGAAAAGGCCCTGTACAATTTGATCAAAAAAGGACAGGAGCTGATCGTTCAGGTGGTCAAAGATCCCATCAGCCAGAAAGGGGCCATGCTCACCACCTATATCTCCCTGCCCGGACGACTGGCGGTACTCATGCCCGGCAGCACCACCAAGGGGGTTTCCCGCAAAATCAGTGAAGAAGATGAAAGAAAGCGGCTGGCCAAAGTTTTGAAAACCATTGAAATCCCGGAAGGATTCGGCATGATCGTGAGAACCGCGGGAAAAAATGCGACCAAAACCCAGTTGACCGCGGACCTCAAATATCTGATGCGGGTGTGGAAGAATATCGACAAACTGGCCATTGACAATCCCGCGCCTTCCTTGCTCTACAAAGAACAGAACCTTGCGGTACGGTCTCTGAGAGATTATTTTACCACGGATATTACTGAAATTCTGATCGACAACCCGGATACCTTTCAGGAAGTCAGGGAATTCATGGGCATGATCGCCCCTAAACAGAAAAAGATCGTCAAGCTGTTCAAGGGAGAGAAACCCATTTTTACCAAATATCAGCTGGAAGAACAGATCGCTTCCATTTTCAAGCGGGACGTGCCGCTCAAATCCGGGGGATTTCTGGTGATTGAACAGACCGAGGCCCTGGTTTCCATTGACGTGAACTCCGGCAAATCCACCAAGCGGAAAAACATTGAAGAAACCGCCTATCACACCAACCTGGAGGCGGCGGAAGAGGTGGCCCGGCAATTGCGGCTGCGGGACATGGGGGGACTGATTGTGGTGGATTTTATCGATATGCGGGAAAGACGGCACAAAGCGGATATCACCAAATGCCTGAAAAAAAATATGAAAACGGACAAGGCCAAGAACAAAGTCGGAGGAATTACCACGTTTGGCCTGCTGGAAATGTCCCGGCAGCGCATCCGGCATTCCATTACCTTCGGCAGTTATGAAACCTGCCGACACTGTAACGGCCGGGGGCAGATTCCGTCCGTGGAGACACAGGGGCTGTCTGTATTGCGCCAGTTGAACCTGAAGACCCTGAAGGCGGAAAACAAACACTTCCAGGTGTATTTGCCCCGGGAAGTGGCGTATTACATTCTCAACAAAAAAAGAGAGGATCTTCTGGAGATCGAATCCAAGCGGGAGGTTTCCATCGCCATTGAGATCGACCCGGAACTGGTTCCGGGCCAGAGCCGGATCTCCAACAGCGTCCAATAATTAACCGGAGGGCGATTCTTGACATCCCTTCCTGATTTGTGTATCAAAGACAATTTGACATCTTAAATCATTTAAAGGAGGAACCATCTTGATTAGTACAGCATTTGCAATGGGCAGCGCTGAAGGCGGCCAGGCCGCAGGCGGTCTGGCAGGATTTTTGCCCATCATTATCCTGTTCGCTATTTTTTATTTTCTTTTGATCCGTCCCCAGCAGAAAAAAGCCAAAGAGCACCGGGAAATGATTTCAAATTTGAAAAAAGGAAACCGGATTGTCACTTCCGGCGGGATTTACGGTACGATCACAACTATTGATGATACCACCATCGGCCTTGAAATTGCCGAAAAAGTAAAAATCAAAGTGTCCCGGGGAAATGTGGCGGCCGTGGTTTCCGAACCTGAAGCCGCGGTCAGATCCGAGAAAAAATAATTCATTGTTCTGGAGCTTGAAGATTGAAACTGTTTACTTTAAAGCACGGGTTGATCCTGATTGTCCTTGTGTTCGCCATTGTTTACCTGATGCCCACGTTCACCAATACCTGGCCCCATAAGAAAATTAATCTGGGACTCGACCTGCAGGGCGGGATGCACCTGGTGCTGGAAGTTCAGAATATCAAAGCGGTGGAAGCGGAACTGGAACGGACCGCCGATGAAATCAAGAAAGAATTGCGGCAGGCCAATATCCTGCATCAGGGAATCAGCCGCCAGGGGAATACGGTGCTGGCAAAACTGCCTGACCAGGAAGCCAGATCTGCGTTCGAACGCACTATATCCAAAGAATTCTCCAACCTGAAAGTGGGCACCGCAACCGTTGTGGACGGTGCCGTCGCGTTTCAGCTCAGGCTGCCGGACGATGAAATGGACATGATACGCAAAATGGCCACGGATCAGGCCCTTGAGACCATTCGAAACCGCATCGATGAATTCGGTGTCAGCGAACCGGACATACGGATTCAGGGTAAAAACCGTATCCTGCTTCAGCTGCCGGGTATCAATGACCCGGAGCGGGCCAAGGACCTGATCGGCAAAACCGCCCAGCTGACCTTTCAGCTGGTGGATGAACAAGCGTCCGTCGAGGCTGCCGTCAAAGGCAATCTACCGGTGGGAAGTGTCCTTTTGTATGAAAACAAGACCGACCCTTCGACCGGGCAGACCACCAGAATTCCCCATGTTATCAAAAAACAGGTGCTTCTGGACGGCAGTCTGCTGGTCAATGCCAGAGTGGAATTCGATCAGTTTCAGCAGCCCCAGGTGGGGATTGAGTTCAACCGGAAAGGCGCCCATATCTTTGACCGGATCACCGGGGAAAACATCAAGAAACGTCTGGCCATCATTCTGGACAATACCGTGTACTCCGCGCCGGTCATCCAGGACCGGATCGCCGGGGGCAAAGCCGTGATCACCGGCAATTTCACCATGAACGAAGCCAAGGATCTGGCCATTGCCCTGCGGGCCGGATCTCTGCCCGCACCTGTGGAGATCATCGAAGAAAGAACCGTGGGCCCGACCCTGGGCGCGGATTCCATCCGCATGGGCATGTTCTCCATGCTGGTGGGCGGGGTGCTGATTCTTGTGTTCATGATGATCTATTACCGGGCATCCGGGTTGATTGCCAATCTGGCGTTGATCCTGAATATCATTCTCATCGGCGGGGGCCTGGCGGCATTTCAGGCAACTCTGACCCTGCCGGGCATTGCGGGTATCATTTTGACCATCGGTATGGCCGTGGATGCCAATGTGATCATTTTTGAGCGGATCAGAGAGGAGCTCAGATGGGGAAAGACGGTATCCGCTGCAGTACATGCCGGTTTTGACAGAGCTGCGCTGACCATTTTAGATGCCAATGTCACCACATTGATCGCGGCCATTGTGCTGTTTCAATTCGGCACCGGCCCGATCAAGGGCTTTGCCGTGACCCTGGGACTGGGCATCGTTGCCAGCCTGTTTACTGCCCTGATTCTGTCCAGATCCATTTTCGATCTGGTTCTGCAGAAAAAAACGACCTCATCATTGAGCATATAAAGGAATCTCCATCATGCAGCTGATCAAGTCTGATATTAATATCGATTTTCTGGGAAAACGGAATATCGGATATATTTTTTCCGGCCTGCTGATCCTGGCCAGCATCATCGGCCTGATCATCCACAAGGGCCCCAACTACGGCATCGATTTCGCCGGCGGTGCCCTGGTTCAGGTCCGTTTCGACCAGGACGTGTCCATCGGACAGTTACGGGATAGCCTGGCCGCTCTGAATCTCAAGGATCTGTCCGTCCAGGACTTTGGTGAGCCGGAAACCCATGAGTTTCTGGTCCGGACCGCCAATGTCGAAGTCCAGGGAACCGGCCTGGCCCCGGCCGTGTCCGGTGCCATCGAGCAGGGAATTGGTCTGACCCCGGAAATACGGCGCGTGGAAATGGTGGGCCCCCAGGTGGGGGATGATCTGAAAAAACAGGCCCTTCTGGCGATTTTCTATTCCCTGCTCTTTATCACCATCTATATTTCGGGCCGGTTTGAACTCAAATGGGTGCTGTCCGGGGTCACTGCCGGTGCCATGATGGCCGCGGTGTATTTTCTGTCCGTGTTCAATGTGAGCATGCCTATTTTGATTACCAGCGCGCTGGCGGTGTCCCTGGGGCTTTTCTGGCGGCTTCGGCTCAAATATGCCATGGGCGCAATGATCGCTTTGATTCACGACGTGTTCATCACGGTGGGCATTTTCTCGATTCTCAATATGGATTTTTCACTCCCGATTATCGCGGCCCTGCTGACCATCATTGGATATTCGTTAAATGATACCATCATCGTGTTTGACAGAATCCGGGAGAATGTCAAGGGAGAAACAGATAAAACCGGGTTGCCTGCCCTGTTCAATCAAAGCATCAACCAGACGCTGTCCCGGACGATTCTTACCTCTTTGACCACGCTGATCGTTCTGCTGGCATTGTTTTTTCTGGGGGGAGAGATCATTCACAATTTCGCCTTTGCCATGATTGTCGGCGTGGTGATCGGGACATACTCTTCCATATTTGTTGCCACGCCCATTGTTCTTGCGGCCTCTTTGAAACGGATGAGTGCGTGATCCGGTCCGGAACAGCGCGTCGCCCCTATTTTGGCCTGGAATGAGACCGGATGCCGATAAATACCTGCCCTGGTTTGTTTTAAAAGAAATCCCTGGTGTGGGAAATCAGTTATACCTTCGCCTGCTCCAGGCCTTTGGCGGGCCGGCGCAGGTGCTTGCGGCCGATCCTGACGCCCTGGCTGAAATTCCCGGTATTTTTCACAAAACCATCGATGGGATCAAACATTGTCGACCGTATTTAAACGCGGCCAGAATTGAACTGGCCCGTGTCCTGGATCTGGGAATTTCCATTATCACGCTCCAGGACGCGTCCTATCCCCGTTTATTGAAAACGATTTCCGATCCCCCGCCCCTGCTGACGTATCAGGGCGTATGGGACAAAGATGCCCCCTGTCTCGCCATCGTGGGGTCCCGGGCCGGGTCCAGCTACGGCATCTCCACGGCCAGACGGCTGGCGTTCAAACTGGCGGAAAAAGGGTTCTGCATTGTCAGCGGCATGGCCAGAGGCATCGATACGGCGGCCCATGCAGGCGCCCTGGACAGTACAGGAAAAACCATTGCCGTGCTGGGATCGGGCCTGAAAAAAATTTATCCCCGTGAAAACAGGCGGTTGTTCAAAAAAATTCAGGAACGCGGGTCGGTCATCTCGGAATTCAAGCTTGACACGGATCCGTATCCGTATAATTTTCCTGTGAGAAACCGGATCATCGCCGGCCTGTCCTGCGGAACCATCGTGGTGGAAGCCGCCGGAAAAAGCGGTTCTCTGATCACCGCCAGACTGGCGGCGGAATTCAATCGGGAGGTGTTTGCCGTACCCGGCAGCATTGCTTCTCAAAAAAGCCGGGGAACGCATCTGTTGTTGAAACAGGGTGCCAAACTGGTGGAAACCGAAGCGGATGTAGTGGAGGAATTGTCTCATCTTGTTCATGTTGAACCGGCAGGGGCATCAAATGAGGAAACAAATGTTAAAAAAAATGATCCTCCGGTCGGAATGGATCCGGATAAAACCAGAATTCTGCAGCTTCTGGATGCGTATCCTCAGCATATCGATCAGATCATCGAAGCCAGCCGCATGCCCAGTGATGCGGTTTCCGCCATTTTGCTGGAACTTGAATTGTCGGGAATGATCCAGCATCATCCCGGTAATTGTTTTTCTATATCTTAAAAGGAGTTGTTTTGACCAAACCGCTTATCATTGTCGAATCCCCAACCAAAATCAAAACATTGAAAAAATATGTGGGAAATCATTTTCAGGTGGCAGCCAGTTCCGGTCATATCCGGGATCTGCCGGTGAAAAAGCTGGGGATCGATGTGGAAAACGATTTCAAAGCTGAGTATGTCAATATCAAGGACAAATCCAATGTCATCTCTCAATTGAAAAAAATCGCCAAAAACTGTGATGATATCTATCTGGCCCCGGACCCGGACCGGGAAGGCGAAGCCATTGCCTTTCACATCATTGACATCCTCAAAAAAAAAGACCGGCGCTTTCACCGGGTGCTTATCCATGAATTGACCCAAAAAGGCATTGAGGACGCGTTGAAAAAACCGCTGAGCCCGGATGAAAATAAATACAATGCCCAGCAGGCCAGGCGGAAGCTGGACCGTCTGGTGGGGTACCAGATCTCTCCGCTGCTGTGGCAGAAAATCCAGCGGGGATTGAGTGCCGGCCGGGTTCAGTCCGTGGCCGTGAAAATCATCTGTGACCGGGAACGGGAGATCCGCAGTTTTGAACCCGAGGAATACTGGACCATCAATGCGGATTTGATGGCCAAAGTGCCGCCGCTGTTCAATGCGGCCCTGGTGAAAATCGGCCGGAAAAAAGCCAAAATCACCGATGAACAACAGGCCCACAAAATTGTCGCTGATCTCAAAGATGCACAATTTCTGGTGGATGAGATCAAGAACAAGACGGTGAAACGCAATCCGCAGCCGCCCTTTATCACCAGCAAGCTCCAGCAGGATGCCATCAACCGTCTGAGATTTTCCGCCAAAAAAACCATGGTGGTGGCCCAGCAGCTGTATGAAGGCATCGATATCGGTACCGGCGGTCCCGAAGGGTTGATCACCTATATGCGGACCGACTCCACACGCATCGCACCGGAAGCGGCCCAGGAAGCGCTGTCTCTGATTGCCGGAACATATGGGCAGGCGTATGCCATGGCCAGGCCGCGGTATTTCAAGAACAAGAACAAGGCCCAGGACGCCCATGAAGCCATCCGGCCCACCTCCGTATTCAATACGCCGGATAAAATCAAATCCCATTTGTCCGAGGATCAGTTTGCCTTGTACGATCTGATCTGGAAACGGTTTGTGGCCTCCCAGATGGCCCAGGCAGTGATCGACCAGAAAGCCATTCTCATCAAAGCCGGAAATTATCTGTTCTCGGTGAGCGGGTCCACCGTGAAATTCAGCGGTTACATGGCGTTGTACGATACCCAGGAAACAAAGTCGGACACCGATATTCAGACCCTTCCCGATGTCACGGAAAATGAGGTGCTGGCCTGTGAAAAAATCATTCCCAGACAGCATTTTACCAAACCCCCGCCCCGGTTTTCCGAAGCGTCTCTGGTCAAGGAGCTGGAAAAAAACGGGATCGGCCGGCCCAGCACCTATGCCTCCATTATCAGCGTGATTCAGGACAAGGGATATGTGGAACTGGTGAAACGCTATTTTTATCCCAGTGAACTCGGATTTATCGTTAACGATCTGCTGGTAGCGTCCTTTCCCGAGCTGCTGGATGTGTCCTTCACCGCCCAGATGGAGACCAACCTGGACAATGTGGAGACCGGTTCCATGGATGAAGTGGAACTGCTGTCCCGGTTCTATGATGATTTCAGCCGGACCCTGGACAAAGCCAGGGAAAACATGGTCAGTGTCAAAGGCGTGGGCATCAGAACCGATCTGTCCTGTCCGTCCTGCGGCAGTCCCCTGCACATCAAAATCGGCAAAAACGGCCATTTTCTGGCGTGCTCCGCCTATCCGGACTGCACATTCACCAGCAACTACACCCGGGATGAAAAAGGCCGGATCGCCATTGATAAAAAACAGGTGGACGACACCCCGGTCAAGGACTGCCCCAAGTGCAGCAAACCCATGGTTCAGAAGGAGGGCCGGTTCGGGCTGTTTCTTGCCTGCACCGGATATCCGGAATGTACCCACACGGAATCGGTGATGTCTGAGAACGGCAGCAAAGATATCGGCATGGACTGCCCGGAACCCGGGTGCTCCGGCCGGATCGTTGAAAAACGATCCAAACGCGGTAAAATTTTTTATGGATGTTCAACGTATCCGGACTGTAAATTTGCCAGCTGGGACAAACCCGTACCCAAGTCCTGTCCCGAATGCAACGCCGGATTCCTGGTTGAAAAGGAAACCAAACGGGACGGCCGGTTTCTCAAGTGCATCACACCGGGATGCGGGTACAAGGAAAGCCGGTAACCCGGCTAGTCATTGACCCGTTCCACATAGGCTTTGGTCCGGGTATCGATTTTGACCATCTGCCCCTCTTCCACAAACGGCGGCACCTGCACCACAAATCCTGTTTCCAGGGTGGCCGGTTTGGTACTGCCGGTGGCGGTATCCCCCTTGGCCCAGGGTTCGGTTTTGGTGATCATCAGGTTGATGAAATTGGGAAGCGTCACCCCGATGGGTTTCTGGTTGTGCAGCAGCACCGTGCATTTCGTATTTTCCTTGATCAGGTCGATGACATCCTCGAGCTGATCTTTTGTCAGAAAAATCTGCTCATAGTTGCTGGTATTCATGAAACAATACGCCGTCTTGTCCGAATACAGGTATTCCATTTCCTGCTCTTCCAGGTCTGCTTTGTCAAACTTGTCGCCGGACCGGTAGGTCCTTTCAAACTGGGCACCGGTGATCATGTTCTTGAGTTTGCATTTATACAGGGACTGGCCCTTCCCCGGTTTTTTAAATTCAAAGTCGACGATGATATACGGTTCGCCGTCGATTTCAAATTTCAATCCTTTTTTCAAATCAGATGCTAAATACATGCACGTGTCTCCTGTCAGATTTTTTACTGGTTGTTATTTGATCATCATGAATGGGTCAATAAAACACATTAACGATCTTATGGCAAGATCCAGATAAAAACACCTTGCATTTTAAGGCCATTTATAGGAAATATGGTGATTTAGAAAAATTTCATCCACAAGGGAATACAGACCATGATAGTTGTCATCGATTTCGGGTCTCAGTTCAATCAACTGATTGCCAGACGGGTCCGGGAACATAATGTGTACTGCCAGGTGGAGCCTGCCGATATTTCCATCGACCGAATCAGGGCACTCAATCCCAAAGGCATCATCCTTTCCGGCGGACCGGCCAGTATTTATGAACCGGACAGCCCGGCTATCGACAAAACCCTGTTTGATCTGGGTCTGCCGGTACTGGGCATCTGCTATGGCATGCACTACATGATTCATACGCTGGGCGGAGAAATTCAGCGGACCCGGAAAAGAGAATACGGGTTTGCCAGTCTGCAGATCAAAGCCAACTCTGTTTTGTTCAAAGACATGCCCTCTGAATTCCAGTGCTGGATGAGCCACGGGGATTCCGCAGGCACCCTGCCCAACGGGTTTGAAGTGACCGCTGCCACGGAAAATACCCCCATCGCCGCGGTGGCCGATCATGACAAGCAGTTCTATGGGCTCCAGTTTCATCCGGAAGTCGAACACTCCATCCATGGCACATTGATGATCAAACATTTTTTGTTTGATGTGTGCCATTGTGAAAAAAACTGGACCATGGCCTCTTTTTCAGACGGGGCCATCGAGCAGATCAAACAAGCGGTCAAAGACCAAAAGGTGATCATGGGGCTTTCCGGCGGCGTGGATTCATCCGTGGCCGCCACCCTGATCCACAAGGCCATCGGCAAAAACCTGCACTGCATTTTTGTGGACAACGGCCTGTTGCGCCACAATGAAAAAACCCAGCTGGAAGAACGTCTTGGCAAAAACCTGGACATGAACATCCGGTTTGTGGATGCCGGTCAGACCTTTCTGGCCGCCCTCAAAGGGGTCACGGATCCGGAGATCAAACGCAAAATCATCGGGCGTGAATTCATCAAGGTGTTTGATACAGAGGCCCAAAAAATTCCCGGAGCCGCATTTCTGGGACAAGGGACCCTGTATCCGGATATCATTGAATCCAAATCCGCTTTCGGCGGCCCCACCTCCATCATCAAATCCCACCACAATGTGGGGGGACTGCCGGAAAAAATGAAACTCAAACTCATTGAACCGCTGCAGCTGCTGTTCAAGGACGAGGTCAGAAAACTGGGCCTGACTTTAGGGCTGAGTGAAGATCTGGTCTGGCGCCAGCCCTTTCCCGGCCCCGGACTGGCGATCCGCATCATGGGAGAGATTACGGAAAAACGACTGGATATTTTAAGGCAGAGCGATGTGATCCTGCTGGAAGAAATCCGCAAGGCCGGCCTTTACCGGAAACTGTGGCAGTCTTTTGCCGTGCTTTTGCCGGTCAAAAGCGTGGGTGTCATGGGAGATAAACGCACGTTTGCCTATTGCGTGGCGATCCGGGCGGTCACCAGCAACGACGCCATGACCGCGGACTGGGCAAAACTGCCCCATGATCTGCTGGGGAAAATCTCCAACCGGATGATCAATGAAGTGGAAGATATCAACCGCGTGGTGTATGATATCACCTCCAAACCGCCGGGCACCATTGAATGGGAATAACCCGTGACCAGATTCCCGGTGATTCAGGAACACTGAAATACAGGGAGCAACG
>JAABTO010000320.1 GCA_011389835.1 Desulfotignum sp.
CGTTTTATCCGATATTGATTTTCGGGCGAAGGGTTCGTAGGTTTTCCACCGGCACCCAGGAAACCATGGCGGAGCTGAACTCGTTTCTCCATGAGACCTTTACCGGCAGTAAAATCATCAAGATTTTCAATCTCCAGAATTTTGAGAAACAGCGGTTCCGGAGAAAAGCCCGGCACCTGTTTGAACTGGAGATGAAAAAAGTGATGGCCAAGGCACTGTCCTCACCGGTCATGGAGTTTTTAGGGGGATTGGGCATTGCCTTTATCATCTGGTTCGGCGGGATGCGGGTGATCAACGGCACATCTACACCGGGCATCTTTTTTTCTTTTTTAACGGCGGTCATGATGCTGTATGATCCGGTGAAAAAAATTTCCAAACTCAACAACACCATTCAGGAGGGTGCGGCGGCGGCATCAAGGATCTTTGATGTGCTGGAGGAAGACCAGACCATTGAAGAGGCGCCAAATCCCAAATTTTTGTCCGGCCGGGCATTGTCCGTGACATTTGAACAGGTGTGGTTCAGTTACGGACTTGATGAAACCCCGGCCCTCAGGGACATCAACCTGACGGCCGCACCCGGGGAGGTGGTGGCCCTGGCGGGCATGAGCGGTGGCGGCAAAACCAGCCTGGTGAACCTGATCCCAAGGCTCTATGATGTGACATCCGGCCGGGTCACCGTGGGCGGCATCGATGTCCGGGACCTGTCTATCCAGTCGTTGCGGGACCATATTTCCATTGTGACCCAGGAACCGATCCTGTTCAATGAAACCGTGAAAGACAATATCCGGTACGGCCGCATGATTGCCCGGGATCAGGATATCGAGGCGGCGGCAAAGGCAGCCTATGCCCATGAGTTCATCACCGGGTTCCCCAAAGGCTATGACACCCTGATCGGGGAACTGGGTTCCCGGCTGTCCGGCGGAGAAAAACAGCGCATCTGCATTGCCAGGGCCCTGATCAAAGATGCGCCCGTGCTGATTCTGGACGAGGCCACATCGGCCCTGGATTCCCAGTCCGAGCAGGTGGTGCAGAAAGCCCTGGAAAACCTGATGAAGGGCCGGACCACCTTTGTCATTGCCCACCGGCTGTCCACAATCGATTACGCATCCAGAATCGTGCTGCTCAAAAACGGCACCATCGTGGAACAGGGCACAAGGGAACAGCTCATGGCTCAAAAAGGGGCGTTCCATAACCTGGTCGTTTTGCAGATGACATCCGGAAATAAAAACGGGATTCTGAAAACAGATGAACCGGCCCGAACCGGAACCGATCACGAACATGATACAAAAAACAGTGAAGCATAAAGGAGTGAAGACATGGGTATTTCCAAAGAACTGCTTGAGATCCTGGTATGCCCCAAATGCAAGAACGAAATCCGGCTGACCGAACAGGAAGACGGTCTGATCTGCGACCACTGCCGCCTGCTGTATGAGATCAAAGATGACATTCCCATCATGCTGGTGGAGGAGGCCAAACCGGTCAACCCATGAGCGTGCCAAAGCCTCCGGATCCGGCCAAGCTGGTGATGTCGGTGTTCATGAAAGAAAAACCGCTGTTTGAACCGCTGTTTCCGTTGCTGGAAACCATCGGCGGTCCGGTGGACCTGGTGTCCCGGTGGCTGGATTTCGATTTCACCAGCTATTATCACAAGGAGATGGGCCATCCCCTTTTCCGGCGGATCCTGGCGTTCAAGCCCCTGGTGAACCAGGCGGACCTGGCAGACATCAAACAGGCCACCAATGACGTGGAGCAGCGGTTTGTCCGGGACAACCAGCGCCGGATCAATATCGATCCGGGATATCTGCTGCCCTCCCGGTTTGTTCTGGCCACGGGCAAGGATTATGCCCACCGGATCTATATCGGCAAGCACATATATGCGGACCTGACGTTGATGTATATTCACAAACAGTTCGTTCCACTGGACTGGACCTATCCGGATTACCGGTCCACAGACATCCTCCGGTTTCTGGAACAGGTCCGGGATAAATACCAGCTGGATTTGAAAGCACAGAAAGCGCAAACAAAAAGGAATCACCCATGATCAAGAGCATGACCGCGTTTGCCAAAGCGGTTCACACACAGGACGCGGTCACTGCAGAGGCCGTGATCCGGTCGTATAATTCCAGGCACCTGGATGTTGCCGTGTATCTGCCCGATATGTGCCAGGGACTGGAAGAGGAGCTCAAGAAAATCGTCACCCGGTATCACCACCGGGGCCGGATGGAAATCCGGGTCACGGTCCAGGATGAAAGGGCCCAGGAAAGCGGGTTTGACGTGGATGACGTCAGGGCCGCGGCCTATCTCAAGGCGTTGAAACAGGTCACCCGCAGTCTGGGGCTTTCCCGGGAACCGGATCTAACGGATGTGTTGTCTGCCGGACATATCATCGTGCCGGCGGTCCATGATCCGAATCAGCCGCTGGTGACCGCGGTGGTGTCCGAAGCGGTGGACCAGGCGGCCCGAAACCTGGATCAGATGCGAAGGGCCGAAGGAGACCATCTGTACCAGGACCTGATGGCCCGGATCGATGCCATTGAGGCGCAGATGGATCAGGTCAGTGAACTGGCCGCTGAGATTCCCGTGTTGTACAAAAAACGGCTGGAAGAACGGCTGGCAAGACTGACCGCCGGCCAGGGCGAGATCGATCCGGTGCGGCTGGCCCAGGAAGTGGCGGTTCTGGCGGACAAAAGTGATGTGTCCGAGGAGATCGTCCGGATCTCCAGCCATATCGATCAGTTCCGAAAAACCATGAACGCGGAACAATCCCGGGGACAGACCCTGAACTTTCTGATCCAGGAGTTCAACCGGGAGTTCAACACCATCGGGTCCAAAGCCGGCCAGGCCGCTTTGTCTCACCGGGTGGTGGATCTGAAATCACAACTGGAAAAAATCCGGGAACAGGTGCAGAACATTGAGTGATCCCAAGAAAAAGAAATCCGTTACCATTGACCGTACCGGCCTGCGCATGGAACAACTGCTGCTGAACATCGGTTTCGGCAATACCGTGCCTGCGGAACGGGTGGTGGCGATCCTGACCCCCAACTCCAGCCCCATGAAGCGGCTCAAAGATGAGGCCAGGGAAGAACGCCGCCTGCTCGATGCCACCCATGGCAGAAAAACCCGGGCCATCATTGTCACCAACAGCAACCATGTGATTCTGTCGGCCATCCAGGCGGAAACCGTGTCGGCCCGGTATGAGGCCCTGACAACAAAAGATGCTGAAAAGCCCCAGGAAGAATGATATGGAACAAAACGGGCGGTTGTTTGTGATATCCGCGCCCTCCGGGGC
>JAABTO010000072.1 GCA_011389835.1 Desulfotignum sp.
CTCGGATCAGTGCTGGATCACCTGCGCCAGGGGGTCACCATCGAAGGAAATGAACTGGGCAGGAATCTGGAATTCACCCTGGGTTCCGGCGTGGAAACCCCCTGGGGAAAGCAGATGCCCAAAAGAGGCATGGAGGAGATGGAGGACATGCTCAATGTGGGGGCCGGTTATTTTCTCACCACCCCGATATTTGACGTGGACCAGTTTGAAAAGTTCATGAAGCAGGTGGCGCCGTTCAGGGTGCCGGTGATCGCCGAGGTGATGATTCTTCGCACCGCGGGCATGGGCAAGTTTTTGAACCGCCATTTCAAGTCCGGCCTGGTGCCTGAATGGGTGATCCAGAAGCTGCTCAACGCACCGGACAGGACAAAGGCCAGCATCGAGTTGTTTGCGGACACGGTCAACAGTTTGAAAGACATCTGCCAGGGCGTGCATATCGTGACCATCGGCGGAGAGGACAAACTGGCCCAGTACCTGAACGCGGCCAATCTCAGGTGATACATGATCAGATGACATAAGCCACAAACCTAACAAGGGGGGCCCACCATGGCAGAGGCAATCAAGATCGACACCCTTGATGTCGAACTCAAGGAAGCGGTGCTGGACAAGGTGCCGGATGCAAACTTTGATCTGTGCCTGACCTGCGGCACCTGCACCGGCGGGTGCCCGGCGTCTGAGCAGTTCGGCATGGATCCCAGGAAACTGATCCGCATGCTCAATTTCGGCATGGATGAAGAGATCATGAAATCGGACTGGAAATGGGTATGTTCCATGTGCGGCCGGTGTCAGCTGGCATGCCCCATGAACATCAACATTCCCAAGCTCATCTTCAATCTCCGGGCAAAGATGGCCCGGGAAAAACGGCCCAAAGGCATCCTGGGTTCCTGCGACCAGCATATCCGAACCGGATCGGCCATGGGCGCGGCCAAGGAGGATTTCGAATTCACGGTCCTGGATGTGGCTGAGGAGATCAGAGAAGACCACCCCGGATTTGAAGATCTGGAGGTGACCGTGGACCGGGTAGGTGCCCACATGGTCCTCAACCAGAATTCCCGAGAGCCGGTCACCGAGCCCGAGGAGATGGGGCCTCTGTGGAAAATCCTGCATCTGGTGGGCGCGGACTGGACCTATCCGTCGGTGATGTGGGCCGGGGAAAACTACTGCATGTTCATGGCCGACGACGAGGGGTGGCGGTACATCATCGAGGAGTTTGCCCTGCACGTGGACAACAATCTCAAAAGCCCCCTGGTGGTCAATACCGAGTGAGGCCATTCATACTTTGCAATCCTGGAAGGATTGCGTAAATTCAAGATACCCCACAAGTTTGAATTGACCACCATCATCGAGCTTTACGCCCAGTGGATCCGGGAAGGTAAACTCAACGTCAACGCCGACTGGAACAAGGATATCGGTGCGAAATTCACGGTGCAGGATCCCTGCAACATCGCACGTAAGAGCGGGTCCAACAAAATCGTGGATGACCTGCGGTTTGTGGTAAAAACCGTGGTGGGCGAAGAGAACTTCATCGATACCGTGCCCAGCCGCATGAACAATTTCTGCTGCGGCGGCGGGGGCGGGGCACTGCAGGCCGGGTTCCCTGACCAGCGCCGGGCTTACGGCAAAATCAAGTTCAACCAGATCATGGACACAGGCGCGGATTACGTGATCGCCCCCTGTCACAACTGCCACGGCCAGATCGAGGATATCGGTCACCATTACGGCGGAAAATATCACGTGGTCCATTTGTGGACTATCATCTGCCTGGCACTGGGGGTTTTGGCGGACACTGAACGCGCCTATCTGGGGCCGGACCTGGCTGAAGTGGGATTATAGACCCCAAAAGGGACTCAATGCCCCCAAGTGGGACTGAATGCAAGGAGGGAAAAGATGACCGAAATGGAAAAAGGATCGGTAATGGTGGTCGGTGCCGGTATCGCCGGCATCCAGGCCGCTCTGGATCTGGCCGATTCAGGGCACCTGGTATATCTGGTGGACAAAAACACGGCCATCGGCGGCACCATGGCCCAGCTGGACAAAACCTTTCCCACCAATGACTGCTCCATGTGCATAATCTCCCCCAAACTGGTGGAGGCCGGACGGCACCTGAATGTGGAACTGCTGACCACAAGCGATATTGAATCCGTGGACGGGGAGGCCGGCAATTTCACGGTGACCCTCACGGAATCTCCTCGGTACATCGACCTGGAAAAATGCACCGCCTGTGGTGAATGCGGCAAGGTGTGCCCGGTGGATCTGCCCAACCGGTTCGACGAGAACCTGCAAGACCGCAAGGCCGCATTCAAACTCTATCCCCAGGCCATGCCCTCGGCCTGGGCCATTGAAAAGACCGACACCGCGCCCTGCCGCCTCACCTGTCCGGCTGGACTCAATGTTCAGGGATATGTGCAGATGGTCAAGCAGGGCAAGTACCAGCAGGCCCTGGAGATCATCATGGCGCAGCTGCCCCTGCCGGGGGTTCTGGGCCGGGTCTGCCCCCACGAGTGTGAAGATGCCTGCCGGCGGTGCCAGGTAGATGCGCCCGTGGCCATCCGGGATCTCAAACGCCTGGCTGCGGATCAGTTCGATCCCAGGCAGATCGAGATCCCTTGTGATCCCAGGATCGGAAAGAAAGTGGCCATCATCGGATCCGGCCCGGCCGGGTTGTCCTGCGGATTTCATCTGGCGAAAAAAGGGGTGGATGCCGTGATTTTCGAAGCGCTGCCCAAACCGGGAGGCATGCTGCGGGTGGGGATTCCGGACCACCGGCTGCCGCCTGCCGTGCTGGACAAAGACATCGAAGTGATCACCAACCTGGGCGTGTTGATTCACTGCAACCAGCGCCTGGGACACGATTTTACCGTGGACAGCCTGACGGCCGAAGGATTTGATGCCGTGTTTCTGGCTCTGGGCGCTCATAAAGGGCTGTCTTTGGATATCCCCGGCGAAGATCTCGCCGGTGTCCGCCAGGGAGTGGATTTTCTAAGGGAGCTAAACCTCACCGGCAAAACAGAGGTGGGAAAACAGGTGGGTATCATCGGCGGCGGCAACGTGGCCATTGACGTGGCAAGGTCCGCGGTCCGGATGGGGGCAAAGAATGTCACCATTATCTACAGAAGAACAAGGAAAGAGATGCCGGCCTGGGAAGAAGAGATCTGTGCGGCTGAGGACGAAGGCGTGGTCATCACCTACCTGGCGGCCCCGCAGAAGGTTCTGGAAAAAGACGGCCGGGTGGCGGGGCTTCGGGTGATCCGAATGGAACTGGGGGAGCCTGACTCTTCGGGCCGCCGCCGGCCCGTGCCTGTGCCCGGCAGTGAGTATGACATCGATATCGACCAGCTCATCTGTGCCATCGGCCAGCAGCCCGACATTTCCGTGATCGAAGATCTGGCGGAGGTGAAAATCACCCGGTGGAACACCACGGAGGTGGACCCGGTCACCCTGGCAACGGACCGGCCCGGTGTGTTTGCCGGCGGAGACGTGCAGACCGGTCCAGGGGTGGCCATTGGCGCGGTGGCTGCCGGTATGGCGGCGGCGGAATCGATCTGCCGGTATTTTTCCGGCAGAGACATGGCTGAAGGTCGGGATGTATCGGTGATAGAAGACCCGGTCTACCGGCCTGTGGATCCGGAGATGCCGCATGAAAACCGTTACCGAATGCCGGAACTGGCCCCGGAAAAACGGGTCACGAACTTTGACGAGGTGGAACTGGGATACGGGGTGGAAGACGGGCAGAAGGAAGCGGCAAGGTGCCTGAACTGCGGATACTGCTCCGAGTGCATGCAGTGCGTGGATGCCTGCCTGGCCGATGCCGTGGACCATTTCATGATGCCGGAAACCCGAAAAGTGCAGGTCAAGGCCATCATTCTGGCCCCGGGATTCACTCCGTTCGAACCCAAACAGATGATCACCTACTGCTACGGCCACAGTCCCAATGTCATGACCTCCCTGGAGTTCGAGCGGATCCTGTCCGCTTCCGGCCCGTATGCCGGCCACCTGGTGCGGCCGTCGGATGAAAAGGAGCCGAAAAAGATCGCCTGGCTCCAGTGTGTGGGCTCCCGGGACATCAACAAGGGAGACCATGCCTACTGTTCCGGGGTATGCTGCATGTATGCCACCAAACAGGCGGTGATCGCCAAAGAGCATGCGGGCGAGCGTCTGGACTGCGCCATTTTTTATATGGACATGCGTACCCATGGCAAGGAGTTTGACAAATACCAGATGCGAGCCGAAGACGACGCCGGAGTGCGGTACGTCAGGTCCCGGATTCATTCGGTGTTTCCGGAGCCCGGGGACCGGTACCGGCTGGTGTATGCCACTGAGGCCGGGAACCTGGCCGAAGAGATATTCGACATGGTGGTGCTGTCCATCGGTCTGGCCCCCAACCGGGAGGCAGCAGCCCTGGCGGGGAAAATGGGGATCGAACTCAACGCCCACGGGTTTGCGGCCACCACCGATCTGTCCCCGGTGGCCGCATCCAGACCGGGCATCTATGTGTGCGGCACCTTTCAGGAACCCAAGGACATTCCTTCGTCGGTCATGGAAGCTTCGGCTGCGGCCGCCACCGCCGCCATGACCATGGCAGACGACCGGTGGACCCTCACCCGCACCCGGGAGCTGCCGCCTGAAACCGATGTGGCCGGGGCCGCCCCCCGGATCGGGGTGTTTGTGTGTAACTGCGGTATCAACATCGGCGGGGTGGCGGATGTGCCCGCAGTCCGGGATTACGCCAGATCCCTGCCGTTTGTGGTGCATGTGGAAGACAACCTGTTCACCTGCTCCCAGGATGCCCAGGATCATATGAAGCAGGTGATCATTGAAAATGACATCAACCGGGTGGTGGTGGCATCCTGTTCTCCCAGGACCCATGAGCCGTTGTTTCAGGAAACGATCCGGGATGCCGGGCTCAACAAGTATCTGTTCGAGATGGCCAATATCCGGGACCAGAACACCTGGGTTCATATGAACGAACCGGACAAGGCAACGGACAAGGCCAAGGATCTGGTGCGCATGGCCGTGGCCAGGGCCGCGTTTGTGGAACCCCTGCACCAGGTAAGCCTGCCCATCCAGAAAACCCTGCTGGTGGTGGGGGGCGGGGTGGCCGGTATGGAAGCGGCACTGACCGCGGCAGCCCAGGACGTGGAGGTTCATCTGGTGGAAAAGACCGATACCCTGGGCGGGATCGCCCGGCACCTGAACACCACCTGGCAGGGCGAGCCTGTGGCCGCCTTTCTGTCGGACCTGGCTGAACAAGTGCTGGCCCACCCGGCCGTTACCGTGCACCTGGACACCCGGGTGGTCCGGACCACCGGATCCATGGGGCATTTCAGCACCACCCTGGTGCGCGGCAGCGGTCCGGACGATCCGGGTGCCGGACAGGAACGCACCATTGAACACGGGGCCGCAGTCATCGCCACCGGCGGCATGGAATACCGCCCCCATGAATATCTGTACGGCGATCACCCGGACGTGCTTACCCACCTGGACATGGACGCGGCGTTCCGGGAGAACGATGCCCGGATTCTCAAGGGCCGCTCGTTTGCGTTCATCCAGTGCGTGGGCTCCCGAAACGAGGCGCACCCCTATTGTTCACGGTTGTGCTGCACCCACAGCCTCAAGTCCGCCATCGCCCTCAAGAAGATGGATCCCCGCAAGCGGGTGTTTGTGATCTACCGGGATATCCGGTCCTACGGATTCCGGGAGGATCTGTACCGGGAAGCCCGGGAACGGGGGGTGCTGTTCATCCGGTACGACCTGGCGCGCATGCCCGAGTTGAGCCGGGCCCACAACGGCACAGGAGGTCTGGTTCTCACGGTCTTTGACCCGGTGCTTCAGCTGCCCGTGACCCTTTCTCCGGATCTGTTGGTGCTGGCTTCGGGCGTGGTGCCGGCAGACAATAAAAAATTGTATGAAACGTTCAAGGTCCCGGTGAACAGCGACGGGTTCCTGGTGGAAGCCCATGCCAAGCTGCGTCCGGTGGATTTTTCCTCGGACGGCCTGTTCGTGGCTGGTCTGGCCCATTATCCAAAGCCTCTGGAAGAGAGTATTGCCCAGGCAAGGGCTGCCGTGGCCCGGGCCATGACCATTCTGTCAAAGGATGCCCTTATGGTGGGCGGGATCGTGGCCACGGTGGAAAAGGAAAAGTGCGCGGTATGCCTGACCTGCGTGCGCACTTGTCCTTACGGGATCCCGTTTATCCATGAAGAGGGATATGCGCAGATCGAGGCGTCGGAATGCCACGGCTGCGGTGCCTGCGTGGCGGAATGCCCGGGCAAGGCCATCACCTTGAACCATTTTACCGACCGGCAGATCACTGCCAAGACCCATGCCCTGTTTGAAGAAACCCTGGAGACCGAGGAGGCGGCATCATGAAACCAGATGAGCAAACCCGAGTCATGGACAGCCCGGCGTCTGAAACCAGAATCATTGCATTCTGCTGCCAGTACTGAGCGTACGCCGCAGGGGACCTGGCAGGTTCCATGAGGCTGTCCTATCCGGCCAACATCAAGATCATCCAGGTGCCTTGCACCGGCCGGGTGGATATCATTCACCTGATGTCCGCCCTGGAGGACGGGGCGGACGGGGTGTACGTGGCCGGGTGCCTGGAAGGGGAGTGCCACTACCTGGAAGGCAATTACAAGGCAAAACGCAAAGTGGCATACGTGAAAAATGTGCTCACCGAACTGGGCATCGAACCGGAGCGGGTGGCCATGTACAACCTGTCCTCGGCCCAGGGCGCAAGGTTCGCCGAGATCGCAAACGATATGGTGAAGCAGATCAGAGACCTGGGCCCCACCCCGGTCCGATAATAATTGGGGTCAGGCCTTGCATTTTTGACGTTTTTACTGACACAAAACATCAAAAAAACAAGGCCTGACCCCAGAAAGGGAGGGTATAACATGATAGTTGCAGATCGCAAGTCTCTGGAAGAGATACTGGGGATGGTGGCGGACAGGGAAAAAATCCTCATCCTCGGATGCAAGGGATGTGTCACCGTGTGCAATGTGGGCGGGCTCAAGGAGGCGGAGATTCTGGCTTCAACGGTGAGGATCGCCCGAAAAAAAGAGGGAAAACCGGTCGAAGTGGCACACCGGGTCCTGGAACGCCAGTGTGACAATGAATATGTGACCCAGCTGGCGGACACTGTGGCGGACTATGATGCCGTGGTATCCATGGCCTGCGGGGTAGGGCCCCAGTTCCTGTCGGAAATGTACCCGGACCAGGTGTTTTTCCCGGCCGTGAATACCACGTTTTTCGGCGGCGCAGTCCAGCACGGGGTGTGGGAGGAGCGCTGTGCCGGGTGCGGGGCCTGCGGCATCCACCTGTTCGGCGGGCTGTGCCCCATTGCCCGGTGTGCCAAAAGCCTTCTTCACGGCCCCTGCGGCGGATCCGCCAACGGCATCTGCGAGGTGCACAAGGACACGGCATGCATCTGGGATGCGATTGTGAAAAAGAAAATGGATACCGGGCACCTCGAGGACCTGGTGGCGGTCAAGCCTTTCAAGGACTGGCGCACGGCAAGGGACGGCGGTCCCCGGCGCAGTATCAGAGAAGAACTGGTCAAGGGAAACATATAAAAGGAGACACATGCCATGACAGAAACCAAATCAGGCAGCAATCTGGAAAAAGTCCTGACAGCCGGTCATTTTGCCTTTACCGGGGAGTGCGGTCCCCCCAAGGGGGCCAATGCACAACACCTCAAGGAAAAGTTCAAGTATCTCAAGGGCAGCGTGGACTGTGTCAACATGACCGACAATCAGACCGCCGTGGTGCGCATGTCTTCTCTGGCCGGGTGTGCTTTGATGGTGGCCGACGGCCTGGAACCCAATTTCCAGATGGTGTGCCGGGACAGAAACCGCCTGGCCATGATGTCCGATATCCTGGGGGCTTATGCCTTAGGCGTGCGAAACATGCTGTGCCTGTCCGGGGATCATCAGAGTTTCGGCAACCACCCGGAAGCCAAGAACGTGCACGACATCGATTCGATGCAGCTCATCGCCCTGGTGAAAAAGATGCGGGACGAGGGCAAGTTCCTCAACGGCGAGGAGATTGACGTGCCCCCCAAAATGTTCATCGGCGCTGCCTGCAATCCGTTTGCCGACCCGTTTGAGTTCAGGGTCCACCGCCTGGCCACCAAGATCTCGGCCGGTGCGGACTTCATTCAGACCCAGTGCATCTTCAACATGGACAAGTTCCGGGACTTCATGAAACAGGTGGTGGACAAAGGACTCCATGAACGCTGCTACATCCTGGCCGGGGTCACGCCCATGAAAAACGCGGGCATGGCCAACTTCATGTCCAAATACGTGCCGGGCATGGACATTCCCGACTCTCTTATCAAGCGTCTCAAGGGCGTGGACAAGCGGGATCAGGCCGAAGAAGGCATCAAAATCGCCCTGGAACAGATCCAGGAATTCAAGGAGATGGAAGGCGTGGCCGGGGTCCATCTCATGGCCATTGAATGGGAACACAAAGTCCCGGAAATCGCTGAACGCGCCGGCGTTCTCCCCCGGCCGTAAATCCTTTTCCCCCGGGGCCGGCCGTGAATTTCCGGCCCCGACAATTTATCTCTTTCAACCCCATTTGGAATATGGTAATGATACAAGTTTGGACTGCATTGCCATAACAGAAAAATGAGGGATTCATGGAAGAGACGATCAACAAGGGACATTTCATAGAAACCATTATCCGGCAGGATGTGGCAGACAACAAAAATGACGGCCGGGTGGCCACCCGGTTTCCGCCCGAACCCAACGGATACCTGCATATCGGCCATGCCAAATCCATCTGCCTGAATTTCAACATGGCCCAAAAATTTTCCGGCCACTGCAACCTGCGGTTTGATGACTCCAATCCGGCCAAGGAAAAGCAGATCTATATCGATTCCATCGAATCCACAGTCCACTGGCTGGGATTTGATTACGGCAAGGCCCTGTTTGCCTCGGATTATTTTGACCAGTTGTATGCCTATGCCGAGGAACTCATTGAAAAGGGGCTGGCCTACGTGTGCAGCCAGCCGGCCGAAGAGATCCGCGCCTATCGGGGCACCCTGACCGAACCGGGCAAAGACAGCCCGTTCCGGGACCGGTCCGTGGAAGAAAACATGGATCTGTTCCGGCGCATGAAAAACGGGGAGTTCGCAGAAGGCGAACACACCCTGCGGGCCAGGATCGACATGGCTTCCCCCAACATCAACCTGCGGGACCCGGTGATCTTTCGCATCAAAAAAGCCCCCCATCCCAGAACCGGGGACAAATGGTGCATCTATCCCATGTATGATTTCACCCACTGCATATCCGATGCCCTGGAAGGCATCACCCATTCGTTGTGCAGCCTGGAGTTCGAGGATCACCGGCCTCTGTACGACTGGTTTCTGGACAATCTGTCCGTGCCCTGCCATCCCCAGCAGATCGAATTCGCCCGCATGAATATCAATTTTACCGTGCTGTCCAAGCGCAAGCTCCAGCTGTTGGTGGACCAGGGCCATGTGGCCGGCTGGGACGATCCCCGGCTGCCCACCCTGGAAGGGATGCGCCGCAGAGGCTACACCCCGGCGGCCATCAGAAAATTCTGTGACACCATCGGGGTGTCCAAAAAGGAAAGCCGCATCGACGTGGGCCTGCTGGAATCCTGCCTGCGCGATGATCTCAATGAAAACGCTCCTCGGGCCATGGGGGTGCTGCGGCCGTTGAAGGTGATCATTGAAAACTATCCGGAAGACAAAGTAGAAACCCTTTCCGCCATGGTCCATCCCCAGAAACCGGAGATGGGCACAAGAGACATCACGTTTTCAAGGGAAATCTATGTGGAGCAGGATGATTTCATGGAAGACCCCCCCAAGAAATTCTTCCGCCTGGGGCCGGGCCGGGAGGTGCGGCTGCGCAGCGCGTATCTGGTGACCTGCAAAGAGGTGGTCAAGGATGAAAACGGAAACGTCAGCGCCCTGATCTGCACCTATGATCCGGAAACCAGGGGCGGCAACGCCCCGGACGGCAGAAAGGTGAAAGGCACCATCCACTGGGTAAATATCAGGGACTGCCTGTCTGCACAGGTGAGACTCTATGACCGTCTGTTTACTGACGAGGATCCGGAAAAGGGGGGCCGGGATTTTACACAGAACCTGAATCCCGCATCCCTGGAAATCCTGCAAGAATGCAAGTTGGAAAAGGGCCTGGCGGATGCCCGCCCCGAACAGGTGTTCCAGTTCGAGCGGCTCGGGTATTTCTGCCTGGATGCAAAGGACAGCACGGAAAAAGCGCCGGTGTTCAACCGCACCGTGACCCTGCGGGACACCTGGGCCAAGGTGACTGGAAAAAAACGATAATGAATAAAACCTAATAACAACGGTTGGGAGGCAGATCATGATCGACCGGATGCAGCGGCTCTCTTTTGACGACCTGACCCGGATTCACGACGCATCCATGAATATTCTGCGCCGCACTGGCATTGACTTCAACCACGAGCGCATTGCCGGGCTGTTCAAATCCCGGGGATTCAAGACAGACGGAACCCGGGTTTACTTTGAAGAAACCGATATCTACAATGCCCTGGCCACCACGGTGCCGTCCTTCACGGTGCATGCCAGAAATCCGGCGAACAATGTGACCATCGGCGGCCCGGACGGGTTCGTGTTCGTCCCCACGGGCGGGCCCACCCGGATCGCGGGCACGGACGGCACACACCGGGCCGCCACCTTTGCGGATTTCACGGCCTGCTGCAAACTGGTTCAGACTTCGGATCAGGTGGACATGGGCGGATATCTGATGGTTCAGCCCACGGACCTGCCCGGACAGACCGCCAACCTGGATATGATGCTGGCCTATATGACTCTGTGCGACAAGCCCATTTTCGGGGCATCCGGCAGTGGTCAGGAAGCGGCGGATGCCCTGGAGATGGCAGCCATCATTTTCGGGGGCCGGGACAAGATGCTGGATATGCCGGTGGTGACGGCCGTGGCCAATACGCTTTCCCCGCTGCGGTTTTCCAAGGAAGAAGGAGACGTGATCCTTCAGATGGCCGGATGGCGCCAGCCCGTGGTGATTTCCAACATGATCCTGGCCGGTATCAGCGGGCCGGTCTCCCTGCCGGAACTGCTGGCCCTGGAAAACGCCGAAGTCCTGGCCGGGGTGGTGCTCACCCAGCTGGTGAACCCGGGCACCCCGGTGCTGTACGGGTCATCATCCGCCCCCATTGACATGCGGACCATGGTATCGGCCGTGGGAACGTCCGAGGCGGTCAAGATCGCCAGTGCCACGGCCCAGATGGCCGGGTTCTACAAACTGCCCTGCCGGGCCGGGGGCAGTCTCACCGACGCCCACCTGCCCGATGCCCAGGCCCTGGCTGAAGGCACGCTCATGCTTTCCACGGTGGTGCGCAACGGGGCCCATTTCATCTATCATGCCTGCGGCCAGATGGGGTCCTATATCGCCATGGGATATGAAAAATGGCTCCTGGACGAAGAGATCTGCCGCATGGTCAGAAACATCCTGAGCCCGGTGATCCCGCCCGGCGAGACCATTGACATAGACCTGGTGAACCAGGTGGGCATCGGCGGTCAGTACCTGACCCATCCGTCCACGTTCCAGAAATTCAGGAACCTGTCCGCCTCCCGGCTGTTCAACCGCAAGGATTATACCAGGTGGCACAGCAGCGGGGCCCGGCGGGTGGAGGACCAGGCATACGATGCCATAGGCCCCCGGCTGGACAGCTATCAAAAACCGCCCATCGATCCGGGGCTGGAGGATGCGCTGACCGCCTATGTCACGGCCAGGAAACTGGACCACCAGCCGGCATCAGATCTTTTGAACTGACTTTGCCTTGTTGACTGTCAGCACAGGATGATTATTTTCCCGGGTAGTCTCAATAAAGGGGGAAATCCATGAAACACGCCCTGCCTCTGACAGGCGGCGAATGCCACCAGGCCAGGACCATGCTGAGCCTGGCGCCGTTGATCAATTTCTGGAAAAACGACCTGGTTCCCCGGTGTCCCCATATGGCCCCGGTTTTTGCCGATATCATGGCGCAGCTGCCCGAAGCGCTCCAAGGAGATATATCAGATAAATCCGTTTTAGAAGGGCACTCGGACAAGCTTCATGCGTTAATGACGGCGGTGGTGCCTCCGGCCTCTTTTGACAGGGAATTGACAGCGGTGTTTCCTCCTTGTTCGTTTGACGCGTTTTATGCCACCCCGAAATTTGAGCGGCTGTTTCTGGACGGCGGCCGCGGCCTGAAGCCCCTGCTTCTGGAAACATTTGATTCCGATCTGGACCGGCGGTTTCTCAATGCCTATTACCTGGTCCTGGAGCGGGTTTACGGGTTTTCCGGTCCGTTTTCAAGCCATTTGAATACCCGGGGCATGATGGACGAGCATACCGGACTGGAACGCTATTATGAGGAAGTTCCTGATTACCGGTTTGTCGAGCTGACCCCGGTGGGAGACCCTTGTTCCCTTTCGGAACCGGAACGGGAACAGATACTGGACAACCTGACCGATCTGTCGCTGCTCAGCCGGCTCATCGATCTGTCGCAGTTTGAATTCAGGGGATTTGTGGTCATCCGGGTTCAGGACATCACGGAAAAGGCGATATTGTCCATTCTGGAACGGGATATGGTGGATGACCACTCCATTTTTTCGTCTCCAGGCATTCAGCAGATTGAATCCCGGCTGCAGTCACTGTTTCAGCGGCCGGATGTGGGCGTGTCTATTTCCTCTCTCAAAGGGGATCAGGTCATGGTGACCAAAAATGATCACCATTCAAAAGTCAACTGCCTGTTTTCCAATTCCCATCATTTTCAGCTCAAAGACCTGAAAGGATCGGTATGGATGACGGCGGCCCAAAGAGATGGCGTGTTCCGGGTGGCGGATCTGTCAAAGAAACCGGACCGGATCGCTGCCGAATCAGACGCCGTGAGCGCCGGGATCCGGGCCATGCTCCTGTCTCCATTGCAATACCAGGGGGAGCGGATCGGGCTGCTGGAGGTGTTTTCTCCTCATCCCCATGATTTCGGACCGTTTGAAGCCCTTCTCATGGAGCAGCTGACCCCGCAGTTTGCCGTGGCCCTGAAACGGGGCCAGGATGATCTGGCCAAACAGGTCCAGACCGTGATCAAAGAGCAGTGCACCGCCGTGCACCCGTCCGTGGAATGGCGGTTTGAAAAGGCGGCCCTGGCCCATCTGGAGGCCCGGCACCAGGGAAAGCCGTCCCAGCGGATGGAAGACATCGTTTTCAAGGAGGTGGTCCCGTTTTACGGACAGGCAGACATCCGGGGATCCTCCCGGGCCAGAAACCAGGGCATTCAGCAGGATCTGACCCGGCAGCTGACACTGGCTCGGAAAATCCTGTCCTCGGCGGCAAAAGAGCGGCCCTGGCCGTTGCTCCGGGAATACATGTTCCGTATCGACTCCCTGCTGGAAACCCTGTCCAGAGGGGTGACTTCCAGCGATGAAAACAGCGTGTTTGTGCTGCTCAACCAGGAGGTGGCCCAGACCTTTGATTCGCTCAGGGGAATTTCGGGGGACATGGTTGAAAAAATCGATCAATATCTGAACGAAGTGGATCCGGTCAGCGGCATGATCCGGCATGAACGAAAAGCCTATGAAGACAGTGTGGCGGCCCTCAATACCGCGCTTTCCTCAGTCCTTGAGAAAGAGGATGCCATAATCCAGGAAACCTTTCCCCATTACTTTGAAAAACGCCGGACCGACGGGGTGGACTACATGATGTATATCGGTGCTTCCATGATGGCGTCAGGCAACCTGTCCGGGTTTCATATCAAGGACATGACCCTGTGGCAGCTCATGACCGCCTGCAGTATGGCCCGGCAGGCGGAAACGATCAAGCCGTACCTCAAGGTGCCCCTGGATGTATGCCATCTCATCCTGGTGAACCATAGCCCGCTGGCCATCCGCTTCCGGTACGATGAAAAGCGGTTTGATGTGGACGGGGCCTATGATGTCAGGCACGAAATCATCAAATCCCGCCTGGACAAGGCCATGGTCAAGAAAACCGGGGAGCGTCTCACCCAGCCGGGCCGCATTGCCGTGGTCTATGCCAACCCGGGTGAAGAAAAAGAGATTCATCAGCATATCCGTTTCCTGACGGATCAAGGCCGGCTGGAAACCGATCTGGAACGTCTGGACCTGGATGACCTGCCGGATGTGAGTGGGCTCAAAGCGTTCCGGGTCGGGGTAAACCTGTCGGCGTCGGCCCGGCACTCATCCAGTGTCATTCCATTGCGTTCGGATCAGGCAGTGTCGGCGGGCTAGCCCGGTGCCGGTTGCGGCGGCATCCGCCGGATCCGGATGTCAGGCAAACCGCCAGACCGTGCCGCCGGGACCGTCTTCCAGAATGATGTTCATCTCCTGGAGCTGATCCCGGATTTCGTCGGCCCGGGCAAAGTTTTTGTCTTTTCTCGCCTGGGCCCGTTCCGCGATCAAGGCCTCCACGGTTGCCGGATCCACAGACATGTCTGCCACGCCTTTGTCTTTTTTTGCGGCAAACCAGGCGGACGGGGTTTTCAGAAAGATTCCCA
>JAABTO010000321.1 GCA_011389835.1 Desulfotignum sp.
GATATGGGATTTGAGCTTTTCCATCCGGTCCAGGGTCATGACCGCAAAGATCGGGGTCAGCACCAGCACCACCCCTGCCAGCATGAGTGGAGAAATCAGGGAAGCCAGTGATCGGGTCGATAATGTTTTCATGTCTGTTTCAATAGCAAAGAATGTACCAGTTTCACCCTATCTACCCCATTTAATATCAAATGTACACCTCGCGGATGATGATGCTTGATTGTTAAATTTATTTTGGTTATTCTTCCTGCACAGCCGGAGCCCCTGGTGGGGTGACCTTACTGCCGGACTGTCGGAGCCCCCAAGGATTCCAGGCCGGAAGTAAGGTCACCCCGCCAGGGCGGAGTCCTGCCGTCATGGACCCACCATCACATGTGTAATAATTACCCGCCTGGATACCGAGTCCGGATAAAAAAGATACAGTCTGCTCTGTCTGTCCGGTTACACACAATCGGCTAAAAATACCTTTTATCCCTTTTATTTCAGGGATCTATGATTAAATTTCAAACATGGCACGACCTTTGCTGTAACCTATTGCCAGGGTAAACGGGTATCCGCAAATCAAAGATACCCATAAACAATAACCGAACTGAACACTATTTTTAATTTTTTGTACAAAGGAGATTTTACCATGAAAAAAGCATTGATCCTGATTACCGCACTGATCGCCGTTGGATTGTTATCCACTTACGCATTTTCCTGGGGACCGGGCAAAGGCATGGGCGGATACGGAGGGGGCACCAACTGCCCGGGCATTGACCGGTACGCCTACAACGATCTAACCGATGCCCAGAAAGACGAACTGACGACCCTGCGCCAGAAATTCATCGACGACACCTATGGATTGCGGGCATCCATGATGCAGAAACACAATGAGATCCGCCTGCTCATGGAAACCTCCCAGCCGGACCGTGAGCAGTTGAGCCGGCTGAACACGGAAGTGTCGGATCTCATGAAACAGCTCCAGGAAAACCGGATCGATTTCATGCTGGCCGCCAAAAAAGTGGCTCCTGAACTCCGGTTCGGCCAGGGCATGGGCCGCGGATATCACAAAGGGTATGGCAAGGGCGACTGCCCGAAACTGGGCCAGGGATATGGTCAGCAAAACCGTGACGGCAGCGGCAGAGGTTCCGGTTGCGGCCGGTATTAATTCGGTTTTGAATCCCTGAGGTTCCGGCCGGTGACACAGGCACAATGATACCCGAAACCGGAACCCTTATTCTAAATCAAGTCCCTTTATCTGACACGCCCCTGAAAAACCGGACAACACGGAATTTCAGGGGCGTGTTTTTTTCAGGGTCAATTTTCTTCTGCGGTCACCGGGTTTTCCAGGGTCCCGATCCCCTGGATCCGGGTCTGAAGATGATCACCCGGCTTCAGGTACACCGGTGGTTTTCTGGCAAATCCCACCCCTTCCGGCGTGCCGGTGAGAATCAGGGTCCCCGGTGCCAGGGTGGTGGATTCAGACAGAAATGCGATCAACTGCGCCACGGAAAAAATCATGTCCCGGGTGTTGCTCTGCTGCATGGTTTGGCCGTTGAGCACGCTTTCAACCGCCAGGTTCTGAGGGTCCGTGAGTTCATCCGCCGTGACCAGCACCGGTCCCAAGGGACAGAAGGTGTCAAAACTCTTGCCCCGGACCCATTGCCCGCCCCCGGCATGTTTCTGCCACCGCCGGGCTGACACGTCATTGGCACAGGTATAGCCCAGCACATAATCCAGGGCCTCACCCTCGGTCACATTTCTGGCTTTTTTGCCGATCACCACCCCCAGTTCCGCCTCAAAATCCACTTCCGGTGTCTCCAGGCAGGAAGCGGGAATCACGATGTCGCTTTGGTGCGGGGTCACGGCCCCGGGATTTTTCATGAACACCACCGGATATTTGGGCAGCTCCATACCGGTTTCCTTGGCATGGCCCCGGTAGTTGAGGCCGATGCAGAAGATGGCCGTCGGCACCACCGGGATCTCGATTTTTGCCACATCCCTGCGCTGTCCGGTATCTGTCAGTCTGCCGTACGGATCGCCCTCCACCACTGATGCGCTGGTGCCGTCATAATCACACCCGGTGTACAGGTGGTTGTTCGTGCCTCTGAATCGGATGATCTGCATGCTTTTATTTCTCCTGAACTTGGGATAAACTGTTGCTCATGACAACGCCTTTATCACAAAACCCGGACAAAATGAAACGCATTTTTGCCGGGCTGACCTCCCGGACCGCGGATCTGATTCTGCTGATACTGGCATCCCAGAACATCCGTGCCAGAAAGACCATGGGCACCAGCGGCATCGATATTTCAACCTTTCCAGACCAGGCAGATGAGGCAACTGCCCAGGTGGCCGCTTATTTCAGGGAAAACAAGATCGATTCCGGACCGGTATCTTCTTTATCGGCAATGCCGGCCGGATTTACCTCTCTGACGGTTTTCATGATCATGGGGTTGCTGGCAGCCATCCATATAGGTATCGAGGTGACCGGCACCCGGTGGGAACATATCCTGGCCTATGGATCATCGGGCATGTACATTTTGCAGGGAGACACCTTCCGGGCGGTCACAGCCCTGTTTCTGCACTCAGATACCGCCCATCTGCTGGGCAACCTGGCAGGCATGTTTTTCTTTGCCGGCCCCCTGATCCGTTTGTCCGGTTACGGCTCCGGACCGCTGTTTCTGCTGTTTACCGGTACCAGCGGCAACCTGATCAATGCCGGGTTCCGCGGCACGGCCCTGTTGTCCATCGGCGCGTCCACCGCGGTCATGGCGGCGGCCGGCGGGCTGGCAGCCTTTCAGATGATGCGCAAAGGCCCGTTGCGCCGGCGGGACCGGATCCTGCCCCTCATCGCCGGGGCCACGTTGATGGCGTTTTTAAGCCATGGCGAAAATACCGATATCTGGGCCCATGTGTTCGGGTTTTTCTGCGGCATTGCAACCGGTATTGTTTTTTTTCCCTTGATCACGGTCTGCCGGTTCCGGCTCAGGGAACCATTGGCCCTGGCCGTCACCCTTGTCATCTTTATTTCGGCGGTATCGGCAAACCTGATCAAATAAAAAAAACCTGCGGTAAAACCACTTTACACCATCTTGCATTATTGATACAGATTCCATATCTTTCGCCACTTTCAAAAAAAGGAGCGTCGCATGGAAAAAAAGCTGCATTACGGATGGATCGTGATTTTCATGGGCCTTTTGACCACGGTGGCGGCCCACGGGTTCGGCCGGATGGCCTATACCCTGCTGCTGCCGGCCATGAAGG
>JAABTO010000322.1 GCA_011389835.1 Desulfotignum sp.
GTGGTGGGGTTTATCGAAGAATCCCGGTCCATGAATTTCTACAATTCGGCGCTTGTGGCGGTGGACGGTGAGCTTCAGTTTGCCTATCGGAAACTGAACCTTCCCAATTACGGGGTGTTTGAAGAAAAAAAATTTTTTTCTTCCGGCAAACATGTCCGGGTGTTCCGGCACCAGGGCCTGAACATCGCGGTGTTTATCTGCAATGACCTGTGGCATCCGTCTTTGCCCTATCTGGGCATTACCCAGAAAGCCGATGTGTTTCTGACCCTGTTCAATTCTTCGGAAGGGTCCATGGCCGATGAATTCAGCAATATTGAAAGCTGGGAGATTGTTAATCGGTTTTATTCCCGGATTTTCGGTATTTACAACATCTGTGTCAACCGTGTGGGAGAAGAGGGCCCGGAAGCGGTCCGGTGCAAACCTGCGAAAAACGGGGAAACCGGTTTTCCGGATGCATTCCGGCTGCCTGAAATAAGCAAGACCTATCATTTCTGGGGCGGCAGTGAAATTATCAACCCCTTTGGGCACGCCATCTACAAGGCGGGCAAAGATGATGAAGAGGTGGTGATGGGTGCCATTTCAAAAGATATGCTGCGCCGAAAAAAAATTATTCTCCCATATCTGAAAAACGATGATCCATACTTTACATTCCGCGAACTGGGGCGAATTCTTTATAAGTCTGGAGATAACAGGTGATGACACAAACAAACCGATTGATTCTGGCGGTGGATGACAACCCCAAAAACCTTCAGTTTCTGGGAAAACTGCTCTCCAGCAACGGGTTTGAAGTGGCCATGGCCCAGAGCGGACAACAGGCGTTGAATTTCATGCTCAAAAATGACCCTGACCTGATTCTGCTGGACATCATGATGCCGGAAATGGACGGGTTCAGGGTGTGTGAAAAAATCAAGGCGAACTTTGCTACCCGCCATATTCCGGTGATTTTTCTGACCGCCAAAACGGAAACCGATGATGTGGTCAAGGGGTTTGCGGTCGGCGGGGTGGATTACGTGACCAAGCCGTTCAGATCCGAAGAGCTGCTGGCCCGGGTCAAGACCCATGTCGAGATCAAGATTCTCAGAGGACTTCTACCCATCTGTTCCCGGTGCAAGAAAATCCGGGATGACCAGGGATTCTGGAAACAGGTGGAAACATATTTTGAAACCCATTCTGAAGTGACATTTACCCACAGTATCTGCCCCGGCTGTATGGACGTGCTTTACGGGGATTCCGACTGGTATCGCAAACCCCAGAAATAACCGGTTCCTGGTGCCATTTTTCTGCGCTGGTTGCTTTTTTTCCGGATTGCGTTATCTTATTTCCGTTATCATGGTATAGTTGAATTTTTTATGAATCATCACTATTGAAATACAGGAGTGTGTATGAGTACTGTCATAGCCATGGCCGGTAAGGGAGGCGTGGGAAAGACCACGGTTTCTGCGCTGGTTGTCAGATATTTCACCCGGCATATCAAAGATCCGATGCTGGCCATCGATGCGGACCCCAACAGCAACCTGGGAGAAACCCTGGGGATGACCATTGAAAAAACCGTGGGCGATATCCGGGAGGATTTCATGAGAGACCCCCAGGGGGTCCCGTCCGGCATGGACAAGGTGCTGTACCTGGAAATGCTCATGAATCAGGTGCTGATCGAAAACAAGAATTTCGATCTTCTGGTCATGGGCCGTCAGGAAGGACAGGGATGTTACTGCATGGTCAACAATATTTTGAACCGGTTTGCCGATGAACTGGAAACCAATTACAAATATATGCTGGTGGACAATGAGGCCGGGATGGAACATCTGAGCCGCCGGACCTCCGGAAAGGTGGATATGCTGCTCATGGTCACGGATTATGCCTTGCGCGGGCTTCGGGCCGTGGGACGGATCAACGGGCTGCTGGATGATCTCAAGCTGGATGTCCGGGAAAAAGGGCTGGTCGTGAACCGGGCCCCGAAACAGCTGAACCGGGCGTTTCTCGATGAAGTGGAACAGATCGGTGTGCCGCTGCTGTGCACCATTCCCCAGGATGACAACCTGCTGGAGTTTGACATGGAACGGCGCTCCATGCTGGAGCTGCCTGATGATTCTCCGGCCGTGCTGGCGGTGAACGATCTCATGGAGAAGGTCCTCAAAGTGAAGGCGTAACCCATGGGATATGTGTTTGATTTCCAGGAGGCCACCCATTATGATGCCTGGTTTTCCCAGCCGGGGAACCGGTATTGTTTTGATCTTGAAATCAAACTGATTCTGGATCTGATGGGTCTTCGGTCCGGTGAGCGGGTCCTGGACATCGGCTGCGGCACCGGTATGAGTCTTTTGCCCCTGCTGGACCGGGGGCTGAGCCTGACCGGCGTGGATCCTTCCTCATACATGCTGGATGTGGCCCATGAGCGCCTGGGAAGCCGGGTGGACCTGCACCGGTGTCCGGCCGAAGATCTGCCGTTCGAGGACAATGCCTTTGATACGGCCTTGTTTTTCACCAGCCTGGAATTCACGGAGCGTCCGGCCAAAGCTATTGAAGAAGCCTGCCGGGTGGCCCGGGAACGGGTGGTGATCGGCGTGTTGAACCGGCATGCCCCTGTGAATCTCTGCCGCCGGTGCAAAAGTTTTGTAATTCCCAGTATCTATTCAAATACCCGGTTTTTCAGCATCTGGGAACTCAAAAAGATGCTGTTCAGTATATTGGGCGATGTGCCGGTCTACTGGCGGACCACGGCCCAGTTTCCCTTTATCCGGGGACGGATCGTGTCCGTTGTTGAAAACAACCGCTGGGTCCAGAAATCCATTTTTGGTACATTCATCGGCATGCGCATCAAACCGGTGCCCAAGTTCAGGGTCCGGCCGCTGCCCCTGAGGGTCAAGAAACACAACATACAGAACCGGGCCACCGGGCTGGCCACCTCTTCCCGGGCCCGGGTCGAAGAGTGACATGGAAACCTATCTCTACGACAAACTGGAAAACAGCCGGGTCCGGTGCCGGACGTGCAGCCAATTTTGTGTGCTGGAACCGGGCCGCCGCGGAAAGTGCGGGGTCAGGGAAAATCAGGACGGCCGGCTCATGGCCCTGAATTACGGCAAAATTATTGCCCATGGTGTGGATCCCATTGAAAAGAAACCCATTTATCACCTGAAACCCGGTTCCCGATCCTATTCCATTGCCACCATGGGCTGCAACTTCACCTGCCGGTTCTGCCAGAATGCGGATATCGCCCAGATTCCCCGTGATTCAGACACC
>JAABTO010000323.1 GCA_011389835.1 Desulfotignum sp.
TAAAGCACATGCGCCGGCAGATCAAGGGCTCTTTTGATCACCGGAAAAGACCCGGGCCGAAAAATTTGAATTTCATATCCCGGGCCGCCTGTGTTATGGTCCAGGACAGATTGAATCCGTCCGCCAGGACCCGAATATAAACAGGGAGAATTTTCGATCCGCACACAGTCACTGGCAGACAATACACAAATGATTGGAAACATATGGACCCTTTGTTTGAAGAACTGGATTGTCAGCAGACCCGGCTGGGGGAATTGAGCCTGAGACGGCGGCGCCTGATGCAGCTGAACGGCAGAAAAATTTACGAGGTCAAACTGGGGGATCATTTTCTGATGTCCAGCCTGTTCCATGAAGCGGAAACAAAAATGGCGGAGATCAGCCTGGCCATGGTGACAAAGCCCGACCTGAATGTGGTCGTAGGCGGCCTGGGGCTGGGATATACCGCGGCGGCCGCCCTGGCAGACCTGCGGGTAAGATCCCTGGTGGTGGTGGAGTATCTGGCACCGGTGATCAGCTGGCACAAAAACCATCTGGTGCCCTTAGGAAGCCGGCTGTACACAGACCCCCGGTGCCGGATGATCCATGACGATTTTTTCGCCCGGAGCCGGGATGTCAACCAGGGATTTGATCCGGCCTTCCCCGGAAAAAAACAGGACATCATTCTCCTGGACATCGACCACACCCCCAACCGGGTCCTGCACCGGACCAACACCCGGTTTTATACCCACGAAGGCCTGACGGAACTGGCCGGACACCTGACCCCGGGCGGGGTGTTTGCCCTGTGGTCGGATGATCCACCGGAAAAAGCGTTCACAGATCTACTGGAAGACGTATTCCCGGAAGTTCATGCCCACACCATCGGTTTCAAAAACCCGTTCACCGGCGGGATGGCTGAAAACGCGGTGTATACAGCCAGAAAAAGTCACTTGTAGAACTGTGCCAGCCTGTCCGCCGGAACCCCCAGATGATACAGAAGCCGGATCAGCCAGTTGCGAAGGGTGCAGATTGCGATGCCTTCTTTTTTCCACCGCCGGGAGGATGTCACGGATTTCTCTTTCAGGATATGGATTTGGCCGCGTTGCTTTCTGATCCGGGTCATCAGTTCCAGGTCCTCCATGATGGGGATCTCACTGAATCCGCCCACCCGGTCAAAATAGTCTTTTCTGAGGAAAATGCTCTGATCGCCATAAGGGGCGCGGGTCATTCTGGACCTGAGGTTGGCGGACCATTCTATGACCTTCAAAGGAAACCGGTCATCGTCAATCCCCAAAGAAAACGCCCCGCCCACTAAGTCTCTATTTCCGGACAGCAGATTTGATATCAATTCCGGGGCATCCCCGGGTAACAGGGTATCAGCATGCAGGAACAGGAGAATCTCTCCTCTGGCCATGGCGGCACCCCGGTTCATCTGCCTGGCCCGCCCTCTGCCGGAACGGATTTTTTTTACCCGGGGCAGCGCAACCGCTGTAAGGGTATCACCTTCAGGATGGCCGTCCACCACAATGATTTCATGGCCGGGTGCAGAAAAAACCGTCTGCACAATTTCAAGAAATGCATTGATGGTCTTTGCCTCCCTAAATACCGGCACAATCACGCAAATGTTCATCTCAACGGCTGCCTTATCTGGTCTCATCCGTCTTGTCATTGACAAACAGCCCGGTTTCCGCTGAAACAGCGTTCAGGTCCGCCAGGGTATCGATGTCTCTCATGGTTTTCAGCAAACAGGGTTTTCGCCGGCCTGCCGCAATTTTCTCCAGTGTCACGCGCAGCACATCCGGCGTGCTCCAGAGGATATCATCAAACATGTCAGGATAAAACCGGTCCTTTGTCATGGCCACCAGGTAATATCCCCCGTCCAGGGCAGGCCCGATCACCACATCACACGTCCCGGTCTTTTGTGCGGCCTCTTCAATGGTGGCACCCGCCAGGTGGGGCAGATCACTGCCGGTCAGAATGACCCGGTCATATCCAAGAATAAACGCCTGTTCAAAGGCATCCCGCATTTTATGTCCCAGATCCGGCCCCTGTTGCACCATGTACTGAAACCCTGGGCCCAGCCATTCCTGGTAATTGGAAACCCGATGATCCGGATGACAGCTGATCACCGTGTCAAACCCGGTACCCCGGCAGGTTTCCAGCAGGATCCGGACAAATTCCCGGTACAATTTACAGGCGTTTTCCATGCCGATTTGGCGGCCGAGCCGGGTTTTAACTGCGCCTGCCCGGGGATACTTGACCATGACAATGGCGGCGGTCCGGTCAGCCATTGATTTTCCCGGCCGCTCCGGCATGCCGGGGTCATTTTCGTGTCGACACTTTCCTGTCAATTCTGTCATGCGATACCCATAAACCGAAGCCCGGCACCTGTCAAGTGATGTCCTGAATTCAAATTATCAATACCACGTCCCTGAATCATTTAAATTTCAAATTGGACAGCCCATCCGGTTCTGTTATAGTTCTATGAATTGTGACACTCATAAACACCCTACATATCAGGAAAACAGCATGATTTCCATCGACATCCCCGGTGCGGGGAACAAAGAGATTCATCACCTGGTCTTTGATTACAACGGGACCATCGCCATCGACGGGGTCCTGATCCCGGGGGTCAGAGAAGCGCTCCTCTTACTGGCCGGCCGGACTTCGATTCATATCATCACAGCGGACACTTTCGGATTTGTCACCCAACAGGTATCAGACATCGATTGTGAGGTTGTGATCATCCCCCCCGGGGACCAGGCACAAAGCAAGCTGGATTTCATCGAGAAACTCGGGGTGCAACAAACCCTGTGCGTGGGCAATGGTGCCAACGATGAACTGATGCTCAAGCATGCCGCCATCGGGATTGCCGTGCTGCAGGAAGAAGGCCTGGCCACGGCGGCCCTTTTTGCCGCCGACCTGGTGGTCAGACATATTCTGGACGTTTTCGCCCTGCTCAACACACCGGAACGGTTGATGGCCACACTGAGAAACTGATCGATTCCGGAGAGGGGACAACGGAAATGCTGGAATACCGTTGTCAATCCGTGCGGATCACATCCACGGCCACACGAAGCTGATGGGTCCCTCCGCCCAGGACCGTGCCTTTCACCGGGGTCACATCGCTGTAATCCCTCCCCCATGCCAGGGTCAGGTGCTGATCAAAAGGCATGACATTGTTGGTGGGATCCAGGTCCACCCATCCGGTGCCCGGCAGATAGACGGCAAACCAGGCATGGGATGCTTCA
>JAABTO010000324.1 GCA_011389835.1 Desulfotignum sp.
CAAAACACTTTTAAAATAAGGATAATTTCAAATGAGCGACGTATTGAACCAGATCAGAGACTTCATGGAAAAACAGGGTATCCCGGGGCGGGACGGATATGACCTGGCACCCTCGGGCAAAGCGTTTGCCGACGGGGCCAATTTCAGAATTGAAATCGCCGGCGTTGAACGGGCCACCACCATGGCCTCCATGATCAAGGAAGCCGAACGCAGAAATATCGTCATCCACCGGGCCATTGCGGCTGTGGGCGGGTCTACCTACTGCGATTTTGCCGAACTTAAAGACATGGCACAGATGGCCAAGGACGCCCATATTGAAGTGATCATGACCGTGGGACACCGTAAAGGCTGGGATACCGGCGCCAAGGAAATGGCGACCAGTGAAGGCCAGATGCAGGGGTTCCGCCTGAGAGGTTCAGACAACATCTCGTTTCATATCGCCGACATTATGCGCAACATCGAGGCGGGATTCCGGGGATTTCTGGTCTATGACGAAGGGGTGCTGTTTCTCCTCAACAAAATGCGGGATCAGGGCCTGATCCCCAAAGAAACCATCTTCAAATTTTCCGTGTTCGGTGGATACTGCTCCGCCGCCGGTGCCAAGGTGGCGGAAAACATGGGGGCCAATTCCCTGAATCCGCTTTCCGATGTATCCCGGCCCATTCTGTCTTCCATTCGCAAGGCCGTGGATATTCCTCTGGACATCTACACCATTATCGTCAATTCTTTTGGGGGCAACTTCCGGGGATATGAATGTCCGGAAATTGCAAAAGTGGCGTCTCCGTGCTATTTTAAATTTGAGCCCGGCACTGCAGAAGGCGATATATACATGCCCTGGGTGACCGAAGAGTGGCATGCCGGCTTTATCAAGGAAAAAGTGAAGATCGCTTCCATTGTCATGGAACTGATGGAACGGCACGCACCAGAGATGAAGACCTCTCCCAAAGGGGCTCAAGACCTGGTGTTAACCAAACCCTAAACCACAGCAGGACACCCATCATGGATATCGAAACATTATTGGCAACCAGAAACCAGGGCGTGGAATGGTCCGGCATCCGCATCATGTTCGCTTTGGCCGACAAGATCGACGGCGTGGTGAATCTGGGCATCGGCCAGCCGGATTTCGACACCCCGGAACATATCCGGGAAGCTGCCAAAACCGCCCTGGACCAGGGATACACCCGGTATCCCCCGGCCAGCGGATTTGAGGATCTAAGGGAAGCGGTGGCAAAGAAATTGGCAGAAGAAAACCGGATTCAGGCAGACCCGGAATCGGAAATATTTATTTCCGTGGGCGCCATGCAGGGGATATTCAACATCATGCTGCACCTGCTGGATACCGGGGACGAAGTCCTGGTGGTGGACCCGGGTTATGACTATTACTCCCAGATACGGCTGTTCGGCGGAGTCCCGGTCCGGATTCCCGCCAGAGAGGAGAACCAATTCAAAATCGATCCGGAAGAGGTGGCCAGGGCCATCACCCCGAAAACCAAGGCGTTTATCCTCAACACCCCGTCCAACCCAACCGGGGCCGTGTTTGACAGAAACATCCTGGAACAGGTGGCGGCCGTGTGTCAAAAGCAAGGGATCATGGTGATTTCCGACGAACCGTATGAGCACATCCTGTTCGACGGCAACGACCATGTGTCCATCGGCAGCCTGGACGGGATGCAGGATCTGACCGTCTCCATCTACACCCTGTCCAAATCCTATGCCATGACCGGGTGGCGGGTGGGGTATGTGGCGGCCCATAAAGCCATTATATCGGAAATGGAAAAACTGATGGAACACATGGTGTCGGGAGTCCCCAGCATGGCCCAGCGGGCGGCCCTGGCCGCCATTGAAGGCTCCCAGGACTGTGTCAGGCAGATGGTGGAAAGATATGCCCAGCGGCGCGATCTGCTGATCAACGGATTGAACGATATTAAAGGGATCTCCTGTATCAAGCCGGAATCCACATTCTACGCCTTTCCCAACATCTCCTCATTCGGCATGACCTCCTGGGAATTCGCCAGGTACATGGTGGAAAAACACCAGGTGGCCATGGTGCCGGGATCCATTTTCGGGGAAAACGGTGAAGGATATGTCAGGATCTCCTTTGCCACCAGTTCGGCAAATCTGGAAGAGGCATTGAAACGCATAAAAAAAGGAGTGCCCAAATGACCCTTTTCTCACGTGCGGAATACCTGGACCGCATCGAACGGACCAAGGCGGCCATGACAGACCGGGGCATCGAGTTGCTGGTGGTGTGTGACCCGGCCAACATGAACTATCTCACCGGGTATGACGGATGGTCCTTTTATGTGCCCCAGGCCGTGCTGGTGATCGACGATCAGGAGGAACCGGTGTGGATCGGCCGGAACATGGACAAAAACGGGGCCCTTCACACCGCCTTCATCAAACCGGATCACATGATCGGGTATCCGGACGACTATGTCCAGTCTGATGTGAAGCATCCCATGAATTTCATGGGAGATGTGATCAAAGAAAAAGGCTGGGGAAATAAAACCATCGGCGTGGAAACCGATGCCTACTACTACACGGCCCGAAGTGATGCGGAACTCAAAAAAACCCTGGAAAAAGACGTTTTAGCCAACGGCAACCTGCTGGTGAACTGGGTACGCATCATCAAATCAGACGCCGAAATCGCATTGATGAGCCAGGCTGGAAAAATTGCGGAAAAGGTGATGGCCACTGCCCTGGACAACCTGGTGCCGGGCCGGCGGGAATGTGATGCCGTAGCCGCAGTGCTTCAGGCCCAGGCATCCGGGACCCCGGATTTCGGCGGGGATTATCCGGCTATCGTGCCCATGATGCCCACAGGCGAGAAAACCTCGGCCCCGCACCTCACCTGGACCGATGATCCTTACCAGGCCAATCAGGCCGTGAACCTGGAGCTGGCCGGGTGCCGGCACCGGTACCACTGCCCCATTGCCCGCACCGCATTTCTGGGAGGCACCCCGCCGCAGAAGTTGTCGGATCTGGCCGATATCACCGTGGAAGGGTTGAACCTGACCCTGGACACCATCCAACCCGGCATGACCGGCGAGGATGTGGAACGGGTGTGGCGCAAGCACATCGCGAAAAAAGGGTTTGAAAAAGAGTCCCGCATCGGTTATTCCATGGGCCTGAACTATCCGCCGGACTGGGGGGAGCACACCGCCAGCCTGCGGCCCGGGGACAAAACCGAGCTGGCACCCGGCATGACCTTTCACATGATTTT
>JAABTO010000325.1 GCA_011389835.1 Desulfotignum sp.
ATATCCCGCAATGCCGGGCAGGAGATATTTTCTGCCTCCGCCGAACCCGGCGATCAGATGGTGCAGGACCCCGCCGAAAATGATGATGTGGTCTGCCTGGGCCGCCTCCTGGGTGATAGTCAGGCAGGTGCCCCGGGAGGTGGTTCCGATCTGCTTGAGCCGGTCGGGTTCCATGCCGGCGGAGTTGCAGATGCGCACTTTTTGGGCGGTCTGTGTTCCGGCCAGTGCGTGGAACCGGGATGCCGGTATCGGGGCATGGGTGCCCAGAGCGATGATCACCGTGATCCGGTCATGGGAAACGCCTAAGCCCGACAGGGTGTCGATGATTACGGGGACGAACCGATCTCCTCTGGCCCACAGCCGGGTGTCGTCCGGGATGATGACGGCCACGCGCTGGTGTGCGATGTCCGGCGGGGCCGTGTCCCGGATTCCTCTGTCAATGATGACGGCGGCCTGGTCCAGGGTCAGGGGAGATACTTCTTTTCCCTGGATCACCGATAAAAGGTGGTCGTCGGGAATATCCACAGCCACATGGGTGCGGCCTTTTTCCAGGTCAATGATCATTGTTTGAGTCCTTTGCTGATCAGTGTCACCGGGTGGGCCACGGTCATGGCGTCGATATCGGACAGGCTGCCGTGCAGGTTGATGCGGCACACCGGGCAGTCGGTGAGCCAGTATCTGGCGCCGGCGGCCCGGGCATGGGTCAGTTTGCCGGCCATCATTTTTGCGGCGATCTGTGGATATTCGTAAAAAAACGTCCCTCCGCCGCCGCAGCAGGCGGCCGAGTCCGGCACCGGGATATAATCGAAACAGGGCAGTGCGGTGAGCAGATCTGTCACGGTGCCGGCGGCGTTGAAGCTGTTTCGGGTATGGCAGGGGGCATGGTAGATCACTTTGTCGGAGGTGAGGTCCGGCCGCATATCCAGGGTTTGACCGTGATCATGAATAAAGGACAGGATGTCCCGGGTCTTTTCTGCAATGCGTGTGTGGATACCCGGGGGAAGGGCATCCAGTTTTTCAGACAGGGACGGGTCCCGGCGCCGGGACAAAGCTGGGTCCGGGCGGCGGGTCAGGGTGTCCATCAACGCCGGATATTCATCCTTCAGGGCGGCCCCGCAGGTGGTGCAGTCCACGATCACGGCATCACACGATCCAGTGTCAACCGCATCTGCCAGGGCGTGCAGATTGGCAGCCATATTCAGGGCGGCCCGGTCCCCGGCCCCGTGAAACATCATGGGAATGCCGCAGCAGGTCTGGCCTTTGGGGATCACCACCTCATATCCCAGACAGGTGAGGATGTCTACAGTGGCCTGGCCGGTGTCGTCAAACAGATACTGGGTGGCGCATCCGACAAAATACACCACCCGGCCCCGGCGCGGGCCTTTTGCCGGGATGGTGCCCGGCACGGTGCGGCGAAACGGGATTGGATTCATCTTTGGGAACCGGCGAACCGGGATGTTGCCGATCCGGTATTTGTCTGCCAGAAATTTCGGGGTCAGGCGCTGGCCGAACCGGGCCAGGCCGACCCCCATGCCCAGGCGGTATTCCTTTGCCAGCAGATAGACCAGACTGCGGATGACCGGCGGGTCTGGCTGGGCCGTGGCCATCTTCCGGCGCATCTCCATGAATTTGGCATAGTGGTTGATGCCGGATGGACAGGCCACTTTACAGGCACCGCACATCAGGCACTGGGATACCAGGTCCTTGAGCAGAGGCGAGGCTGTCAGATCGTTTTTCTCAAACGCCTTGATGAGCTGGAGCCGGGCCCGGGGGGAGGCCTGCTCCTGTTTGAGCACCTGGTACACCGGGCACACAGACAGGCACAGTCCGCATTTGCCGCAGTTCTGTATGGGCTGGTCTGTCATACGAATTTTCCCGGGTTCAGGATGCCGTCCGGATCCACAGCCTGCTTGATGGTTTTCATGAATTCGATGGTATCCGGGTTCATGACCAGGGGCAGGTATTTGGATTTGGCCAGGCCGATGCCGTGCTCTCCGGACAGGGTCCCGTCCAGGTCGGCGGCGGCCTGGAAGATCTCGTCAAACGCAGCCGTCACCCGGGACCACTCTTCGGCATTGCTTTTATCCGCCGGAATCATGGGGTGCATGTTGCCGTCCCCGGCATGGGCCAGAACCCCCACCCGCAGGTTGTGTTTTTCTGCGATCTGCACGATGCGCCGCACCATTTCCGGGACCCGGCTCACCGGCACGGTGACATCTTCGGAGATGATGTCCGGGGCCAGCTTGGCAAACACCCCGTAGGCAGAGCGCCGGGCTGTCCACAGCCGTTCCCTGTCGGAAGCTGTTCCGGCCTCCTGGATGTTGACGGCATGGTTGGCAAGAAGTTTTTCAGAGATCTGTCTGATCTGTTTGTCACAGGCCTCTGCCACCCCGTCCACCTCGATGAGCAGAGTGCCGGCGGCGTCTCTGTCCAGCCCCAGGCCGGCCTTGTCTTCGATGGCGTTGAGGGTGAGCCGGTCCATCAGTTCCATGGCTGCCGGCAGGATACCGGACCCGATGATGTCCGTGACCGCCCTGGCCGTGTCATCCAGGTCTGTGAATGTGGCCATGATGGTTTTCACGGTTTCCGGTAAAGGCACCACCTTGAGGATCGCTTTGGTGACCAGTCCCAGGGTGCCTTCTGACCCGCAGAACAGCGCGGCCAGCTTGTATCCGGTGACATCCTTGATGTTTTTGCTGCCAAAAGTGATCACCTTGCCCGAGGCCAGTACCACCTCCAGGCTCAGGATATAATCCAGGGTCACCCCGTATTTGAGGCATCGGGGACCGCCCGCGTTCTGGGCGATGTTGCCGCCGATGGTGGCGGAATTCATGGACCCGGGGTCCGGGGGAAAGAAAAACCCGTCAGGGGCCAGGGCGGCCTGGAGATCGGCGTTCACCACACCGGGTTCCACAATGACGTACCGGTCTTTTGTGTTGATCTCAATGATCCGGTCCATCTTGGAAAAGCAGATGACCAGGCCGTGATGTACCGGCACCGGTGCCCCGCACACCGAGGTGCCCGCGCCCCTTCCCGTGACAGGGATCTTGTGGGCCGAGGCCAGGGACAGGATCTGTGATACCTCGTCGGTGGTTTCAGGGAAAATCACGGCATCGGGCATGGATTCTTCCACAAATGCATCATAGGCGTAGCAGACGAGCTGTTCTTTTTGGTCCAGCCACCGGGCGAGATCCACAATGGCGGTAAATTTTTTTGTCA
>JAABTO010000073.1 GCA_011389835.1 Desulfotignum sp.
AGTGATAGGGGGAATCTTCCACCATGATGATGACCCGGACATTGGCATTTTCGGTATCAAACGCCACGTTTTTTTCATCTTCGAAATTTTTGATGATGGCCAGAAGCAGGTCGGCATTGCCCCCCCAGATATAGGTGCGGTCAATGGCGGTCTGGTTTTCCTGGCTCAGATACTGGCTGATGTCGCAGTTATTGTGCAGCAGCATGAAAAACGGCAGATCCGTGTATGTGAGTTTGACTTTTTCCCCGAAGGTATGAACGTCCATGCCGTCCAGACTGGGCATGGCCAGGATCAGATCAAAATTTTTCTTTTCCAGCCGTTCGAATGCCTCGGATGCCGAAGACACCCAGGTGAGCCGGGGGGGCCTGGACAGGTTCAATCCCTTGTATTCATTGATAATCCGGTTGGAAAGCCGGCCCTCTTCTTCCATGATGAATGCGTCATATGGGCTGGAAACCAGAAGGATATCTCCCACCTTGCTGGCCATGAGTTCATGGTATATCTTGATGCCTGATTCCTGGTTGAAGGAACTGTCCATATGGGTCTGTCCTTGGTCAAAAAAGTTGATATTTCACCAGTTTTCCATCCAGGCCGCCAATGGTCAACGGTTCTTTCCAGGAGGGTGCCAGAGGGACGTGCTTGATGTATCTGGGATCACCAAAATACACCAGCGCGGAGGACCTTCGGCACCGTTCCCGCAGGAACATGCCCAGGTTCTGGTAAAATTGTTTCATATCCCGGTCTTTTCCCATGCGGATGCCATAAGGGGGATTGGTGACGATCAGGCTGTCTTCAATGCCGGGGATTTCGCGGAAATCGGTTTGGGTCACCGTCACATCGGCTCCGTGATGCAGCCCCATGAGATTGGTTTTTGCCGCTGTCACTGCCTGTTCAGATATATCGCTGCCGGCAATGAGTCCCGGGGGCAGGGGGCGGATGTTCTGCTCTGCCGCCTGCCTGATTTCCTCCCACAACCGGGAATCGAAATCCGGCAGGTGTTCAAATCCAAACCGGGTGCGGAATACCTGGGCCGGAATCCGGCAATACATCATCAGCGCTTCGGCCAGCAGGGTCCCGGAACCGCACATCGGGTCGTACAAAGGAACGGTGCCGTCCCATCCGCTTCTGCGGATAATGGCTGCGGCCACGGTTTCCTGCATAGGGGCGGACACCGAAGCTTCCCGGTATCCGCGCTTGTGCAGGGGGCCCAGGGATGCATCCAGGGACACTGTGGCCGTGTCCCGGTGGATATGCACATTGATGATGATGCCGGGATTTTTGGGATCCACATTGGGCCGCCGGTTGGTGCGGTCCCTGAAATAATCGGCAATGGCGTCTTTGACCCGGAGTCCGGCAAAATTGGAGTGGGTGATGCTGGATTCCGAGACATTGGCTGTGATGGAAAAGGTGTGTTTGACAGACATCACCTCTTCCCAGCGGATTTTTCTGGCTTCTTTGTACAGTGTATCCTTGTCCGGACAGGCAAAGGTGATCAAGGGAATCAAAATCCGGGACAGCAGCCGGGACTGGTAGGTAATCCTGTAAAAATCAGGTTTTGACGCGGTAAACCAGATGCCCCTGAATTCAAGGGAAAGGTTTTTGGCGCCAAGTTCCGTGAGTTCCTCGCCGGCCATGAGTTTGGCGGTCTCCGATACCTGGGCGAAATACCGGGATTCTTTTTCATAAATGTAGTTGAGTTTGGCCAGTTTCCTGATTTTTCCCTGGCCTTTTTGCAGAATGGCTTTTCGGGTCACACCGGTATCCTTGACATGGGGTTGAGGGATCATACGGTCTTTATATCATTTATCAATTTTTTTGCAAACAGGTGCCGATGCCCAGAAGGTCGGCAATATTGGCTGCGGGATCTTTCACCGGGGTGATGTTGCCGGCAGGACAGGTCATCAATGTGGCGATGCCCGGACCGTGTCCGGCCAGGCGGCAGTCGGAGTGCACCACGATGCCGATGCTCACGGCCCCTTTTCGATAGGCCCGGCCATAGGCATTGTCATGGTCCATCAATGCCACAAAATCACCGAACCGCATTCTGTCCAGGTGAAACCGGGTCACGGTGTCCGGGTCCGAGGTCATGACATCATAATCTCCGGCCCCTACATGGGCCCGGCCCAGGCCGGACCCCATGCACGCCGCAGGTACCCGGGTGGTGACCGGTACGTTCAGGCCCTTGTTGCCGTCAGGGGTGATCTTCATTTTGTGGAGCAGTTCCGGAGACAGGTTGAACAGCCGGATATCGGCAAAATCCTGCAACGCCAGTCCCTGGCCTCTGGCCCGGATACGAATACGGTCGTCATAGCTCATCTGTTCCTTGACCTGCCGGTCAAACTCCACAATGATATGCTCGGATCCGCCATGGTGTCCGATCACCACGCCGGTGGCCCCTTTGGCCTCCCCTGAAAGGATGAGGGCGTCATTGCCCACACAGGACAGAAACTGAAGTGAATTGTTGGGAAAGTCATTGGGTTTGTCCGCATTGGCGGTGCAGGACACCCCGGGCTCGATATGGTCTCCGGCCAGGCCGAAGGCCGGATCTCCCACCCCCACATTCAACGTGATGCCGCCGATGCCGGGCAAAAGAAACGGTACTCCCTTGTGGTCCACTTTCCAGCCCGGACCCACACGGGGCGGTCCGGGCCGGCATTCCATATACATTTCCACAAGTTGATTTTCATTGGTCTTGAGCATGGTTTTCTCCTTGATTGCCTGGTTTGAACTCTTTTTTCCTGTCCGGCAGCCCGATCAGAAACGGCAGGGACAAAAATCCCGCCAGCGCGCTGTAGACAAACATGTTCTCCATACCGGCCACATCCCCGATAAAACCCACCACCAGCACGGCAAATGACCGGACGGCAAAGGACACCATCATGAACATGCCGTTGGCGGCAGACGGGTGGTTGTCGGCATTTTCCTGTACAATCGCCAGCATCACCGGCGTGGTAGACAACACGGAAAAACCGGTGATTACCAGCATGGTGATTTTAAGAATGCCGCTGGTGTGCACAAAGATCAGCAGGGCTATGGGCGCGGTGGCAAGTGCCCAGAACAGCACTTTTCTGCGGCCCATCCAGTCGGACAGGGTGCCGGCAGACAAAACCCCTGCCACACCGAATACCTCGTACAGGGCCAGGGCGGCCCCGCCGTACCAGAGGCTGCCTGTCTGCTGTTCAATGAAAACACTCAAAAATATGCCCATGGATGCGTGCATGCCGGCCCGGGCCGCCAGAATGCCGGACAGAGGCTTGAGCACATGACGGATTTCGGCATATGCCTGTTTCAAAGAACCGTTGCGCCTGATCCCGGTTTTTTCCGGCGGGGATTCCAGGGTCAGCCACAGCAGCACGGAAGTCATCACGGCCAGGCCCAGCACCAGATAAAACCGGTCCATTCCCAGCCAGGACAGCATTGCCACCGCCATAATCGGTCCCAAAGTCCGGGCCAGTTCCCCGCCGGACATGAACAGGCTCATGCCCCGGCCCTTTCGGATGCCGGAATATCCGGCCACCAGCACCGGTGACGGCACATGGTACAGGGCCGAGGAGATCCCGGACAAAAACAGCAGCACCAGCAGCAGCGAATAGGACGGCGCCGCCATGATCAGACTCATGGGCAGGGCGGTCAGTGTCGGCGCCAGGATCACCAGCCACCGGGCCACGTTTCTGTTGTCCGCAAACAAACCGATGAATGGGTTCAGCATGGCCGGTACCTGCATGACAAAGGACAAGAGCCCGGCCTGGCTCAGGGTCAAAGACAGTTTTTCAATGATCAGCGGCAGCAGGGGGGGCAGAAAACTGGCGTACAGGTCATGAACAAAGTGGGAAAAGGAGATCAGGGCCACCCGGGGGGTTTGGAATACGGTTTTTTTCATGATCCTTTCATACCATGATCCAGCTGAAAAGTAAGGCAAAATTACATGTCAAAAAAAGATAAAGCTTGATCCATTACCAGATCGGTATTAATTTGACAAGTCAGAGAACGAATAAAGTGAACACCTGATGTCTGAAGGGGGGGTGTCATGACTGATCAGACCTTTGACGCATTTATCGTGGAAGAAACCGAAGACAACCGTTATTCCGGGTGCGTTCGGCAGACCCGGGTTTCAGGCCTGCCTGAAGGGGATGTCCTGGTCCGGGTTCAGTACTCCGCTCTCAATTACAAGGATGCCCTGTCCGCCACCGGCAACAAGGGGATCACCCGCAACTATCCCCACACCCCGGGCATCGATGCCGCCGGCACGGTGGTGGACAGCCGGACCCAGGATTTTTCTCCGGGGGACAAGGTGATCGTCACCTCCTATGATCTGGGTATGAACACGGCCGGCGGGTTCGGTCAGTATATCCGGGTACCGGCCGGCTGGGTGGTACCACTGCCGGACGGCCTGACCCTGGAAGAGAGCATGATCCTGGGAACCGCCGGATTCACGGCAGGCCTGTCCATTGAAAAGATCGTGGATATCCCTGTGGATGCCGGGCCGGTCCTGGTCACGGGTGCCACCGGTGGGGTGGGATCCCTGGCCGTGGCCGTTCTGTCAAAACTCGGGTATGATGTCACTGCGGTGTCCGGCAAGACCGAAACCGGATTTCTCAAAACCCTGGGGGCATCGGAGATCATCTCCCGTCAGGCATTTGTGGAAAATACAAAACCCCCCATTCTTCCGGCAAAATGGGCCGCCGTGGTGGATACCGTGGGCGGTGATATCCTGGCTTCAGCCATAAAATCCACACAGGCATGGGGAAAGGTGACCTGCTGCGGCCTGGTGGCCTCCCCGGACCTGCCCCTCACGGTGTTTCCCTTTATTCTCAGAGGGGTGTCCCTGCACGGCATCGATTCCCAGCATTATCCCATAGGGCCCAGACAGGCATTGTGGAAAAAACTGGCCCAGGACTGGAAACCGAAAAAACTGGCGGAAATGGCCATCCGCATCACCCTGGATCAGCTGCCTCCGGCGATTGACAACATGCTCAAAGGCCGGCTCAGGGGCCGGACGGTCGTAAATTTAAGATAGTTCCTTGAATTCCGTTTACACAAGGTCTTGACAATGGTAATTTATCGCCATAAACAATAACCAGATAACCCAAAAAAAAGGAGATCATCATGAGCACACCGCAACATTGCCCCGGATTTGAAAATTTCAAAGAGTTGAAATCATTCACCTGTAAATGCCCGGAATGTGGTGAATCCAAGGAGATTTTTTCCGACGAATTCGACAAGACCCACAAATGCGCCAAGTGCGGCAAGGAGATCGATTTTACCTCCTGCAGCTATGAAGCGGGTTAAATAACAACCAAGAGGTATTCCGGCAAACGGAACACGGTGAGATGCCGTGACGGTCCCGCCGCTGTAATCGGAAATATCTGTTTTTTCACACCGCCACTGCAATTGCGGGAAGGCAAGAACAAACAGGTTCAATGCCGAAAGTCAGAAGACGTGCCGGAATACCAGGTGAGTAAAACCTGATGGCAAAGGGTTTTGCAGGCATTTTATGTCCTGTAAAACCCTTTTTGTGTTTTACAGGCAAATGAATAGCGAGGACTATTGAAAAGGAGCATATCATGTCATTGCTTGAAACCACTATTTCAAATATCAGAAAAGAACTGGACCCGGCTGCCCTGGCAGCAGCCAAAGAAAGGCTGTGCAATCAGGCCAAACCCCCGGGAAGCCTGGGAATCATGGAAGATATTTCGGCCCGGCTGGCCGCCATCAAAGGCACGCTTGACGTCCGGCTGACCAACAAATGGATTGTCACCTGCGCCGGGGATCACGGCGTGGTGGAAGAAGGTGTCAGCCTGTTTCCTGCCGAAGTCACCCCCCAGATGGTGCTCAATTTTGCGGGGGGCGGGGCTTCGGTGAATGTGATTGGAAACCATGCCGGCGCCAGGGTCAAGGCCGCGGATATCGGGGTCAATTATGATTTTGCCCCGGCCCTGCCCATTTTCCATAAAAAAGTGCGGTACGGCACGGCCAATTTCACTAAGGAACCCGCCATGACAAGACAAGAGGCCATCCGATCTATTGAAGCCGGTATTGAGATTGTCCGGGAACTGGAAGCGGAAGCGCCCGTGGATCTGCTGGGAACCGGGGACATGGGCATCGGCAATACCACCCCGTCCACTGCAGTCATTGCCGCGTTTTCCGGGCTGCCTGTAGCAAAGCTCACCGGCCGTGGCACGGGCATCGATGATGCCGCCCTGGCCAACAAGATCGCGGTGATCGAAAAAGGGCTGGCCCTGCACGAACCCGACCCCAAAGATCCCCTGGATATCCTGTCCAAAGTCGGAGGCCTGGAGATCGGGGCCCTGGCCGGCCTGGTTCTGGGAGCGGCGGCCCGGGGCATTCCGGTCATCTGCGACGGGTTGATCTCCACCGCCGGGGCGTTGATTGCCTGCGAGCTGGCGCCGGCCGCCAGAAATTATCTGTTCGTGAGCCACAAATCCGTGGAGATCGGGCATACATACATGCACCACCGCCTGGGGCTGGAACCGCTGATCGACCTGAAATTCCGGCTGGGAGAAGGCACGGGCGCGGCTGTGTGCATGGAACTGCTGGATCTGGCCACCCGGATTCTGGCGGATATCAAGACCTTTGAAGAGGTGGGGGTGACCAATATTGAATAAATGAGGCTGTTTCCCGGAATCCGGTGTCAGGATTCCGGGAAAATCGGGTCTGAGGATACGGTTCCGGCGGGATTGAAACCATAGGTTTTGGCCTTGGGCCGCGCTACTGTCCGAGCATCATTCGGATGATCTCCTTGTCCGTCTCCCGCATACCGTCCCGGCCCAGGCGGCCGATGTTGGCAATGGTGTTTTCCACCCCTTTTTTCACGATCCCGTCCCCACCGTAAAACTGTTTTCCCTTCCGGAACATGAAGAATCCCAGAAGGCCGGCTTCCACGGACATGGCGATCTTGGCGGCGCACGAGGGTTTGGCCCCGTCGCAGATGATGCCGGACACCGTAGCCAGTGCATTGACAATGGTGTGGGCGATCTCCCGGTACCGGCCCCCGTGAAGCCAGGTGATACCGGCCCCGGCCCCCACGCCTGAGCTGACCGCGCCGCAGTAGGCGGACAGCCGGCCGATCCCGGTTTTCTGGTGAATGGTCACCAGACAGGATACCAGCAAAGCCCGGAACAATGTATCGTTGTCCACCCCTAAATGTCTGGCATACACCACCACAGGCACGGATGCCGTGATGCCCTGGTTGCCCGATCCGGACACGATGACCACGGGCAGTTCACATCCGCTCATGCGGGCGTCGGACCCGGCGGCAGCCAAGGCCTTGGCCCGGATTTTGACATCATCTCCCCACACATCCAGCAGCACTTTTCCGATGTTGGCGCCCCAGTGACCGGCCATCCCCTGTTCGGCAATGGCCATGTTGAAGTCGACCATTTTCTGCAGCAGGTCCAACACGTCGGGAAAGGGCACTGAGGCGGCAAAATCCACAATATCCTTGACGTTGAGCAGAGACCGGTCCGTGAGTGCCGTGGTATTGACCTCATCACAGTCCTGGTTCCGGTAAACGATGATGCCGTCTTTTTCGATCCAAACGATATTGGTGTGAAAATGGGAGATACGTACCATGGCACTGGCCGCCCCTTTGAATACCGTGACTTTCAGGTCGAACAGGATCCCGGTGGCCAGCGGGTGGACCTGAATGTCACAAAAGCCCAGAAACTGCCGGATCCGCTCCTGCCCCGCAGCATCAACGTTTGCGATCACCTCCAGCATTTTATCGGCATCCCCTGCCGCAATCCCGGCGGCCGCGGCCGCGGCAACGCCCCGCAGCCCCCCGGTGTTGGGCACCACCACGCTTTTAACGTTTTTGACGATGTTATCACTGGCCTCGATTATGACCCGGTCCGGCAGACCGCCCAGCACAGCCGCGGCCCGGGCTGCAGCATAGGCCACGGCAATGGGCTCGGTGCATCCCATGGCCGGCACCAGTTCTTCCTTGAGAATGTTCAGATAAGCCCGGTACCGGGCATCGGTACGTTCCATTTTTGGTTCCTGTTGGGTTTGTTTTTTTGGGTTGTCTGCAACATATCTCAATTCAATGACCCAGGCAAACGGAATTACCAGGACGATTAAGGTAACGTGGCAATTCACGCAGATAAAAGAAACAGATCACCTGATACCTGCATGCCGGATCTGCAAAAAAAGGCTGTTATTTTTTAGTCGTATCTGGTATGACATGTGACAACAATGCAGGCAGGAAGCCTGAAGCAGGAAAAAGCTAAGTTTTTGTAATACATGTGAAACCCGCTGCCATGAAGGCATGTCCCGGAACCGGGACGTTGTTTTCATGGTTTTTTTTTGGATAAGGAGTAGGACATGTCTGTATTTGATAAAATAGAAGAACAATTGCGAAAAAGATTCCGAAGCCGGCCCCCGAGACCCGGAATCGCCCGGAGAGGCCTGGTGATTATGGGTGCCAGCGCCTTTTTGCTGCTGATGGGGGGCACCGGGATGTTGTTTCCGGCAGAATCCGGAAAGGTGTGGGCCAATGAGACAGACATCCGAATTGCAGACAGCAAAGGGGACTGGGGATATCCCACCCCGTTCCGGCACTATCCCCGGGGGCCCGGGTATATCCGCATGTCCTGGGCGTTTGACACCCTGGTGTGGAAAGACCAGACCGGTTTTGTGCCGGCCCTGGCCAGAAACTGGGCCTATAATCCGGAAAAACTGGCGTTCACCTTTCACCTGGACCCGGCAGCTGTGTGGCATGACGGTACACCGGTCACCGCTCATGATGTGGCGTTTACCATCGCTTATTTTCAAGCGCATCCCTACCGGTGGATCTCCACCGATGCCCTGGACCGGGCTGAAGCCGTGGATGACCACACCGTGATTATTTATCTGTCCCGGCCCTATGCCCCGTTCCTGTCGGACATCGGCGGCACCATGCCGGTGATCCCAAAACATGTCTGGCAAAAGATCACTGACCCCCGGGCCTGCATTGAACCCGAATGCATGATCGGCAGCGGACCCTATGTTTTCAAAGATTTTGACAAAACCCGGGGCACCTATCTGTTTGAGGCATTTGAAGACTATTACCAGGGAACCCCGAAAAAACACCGCCTGATCTATGTGCGCACGTCCAAGGCATTGATGTCGCTGATCACCGGTCAGGTGGATCTGGCCGGCATCCAGCCGGATATGGCCGCCCCTTTGAAAAAAAAAGGACTGACCGTCATTGAAAACGAACGGGGCTGGAACAAAAAAATGATGATCAACCACACCAAAGCCCCTTTTAATGACAGAAACTTCCGGCAGGCCCTGGCCTATGCCATCGATCAGCAGGAGATCATTGACAAGTCCCACCGGGGATTCGGCATGCCGGCCTCCTACGGCCTGCTGAGCATCGATCATGAGATGTACAACCCGGACACCCCACGGTATCCCCACAACCCGGAAAAAGCCAGACAGATCATTGCCTCTTTGGGCTGGACCCCGGGGCAGGACGGCGTGTTTCATAAAGACGGTCACCCCCTGGCCATCGAGCTGATCGCCTCCAACCTCACCGTGGCCGGCGACAGCGTGTCCGACCGGGATGGCGAGATCATCGCCCGGCAGCTCACCGACATCGGCATACAGGTCACCCTGACGAACCAGGAGCAGACCACCACGGACAGCCGGGTGAAAAACTGGGATTTCGACCTGGCCGTGTCCGGCCACGGCGGAATATCCGGCGACCCTAAAATCCTCAATGAAATGATCTCTTCAACCTATGGGGCCGGGTCGGTGAACAGCGCCCGGTATGACGTCTGCCCGGAGCTCAATGCCCTGATGGCGGCCCAGATGAAGGAAATGGACCCGGAAAAGCGAAAACAGCTGGTGTTCGGCATCCAGGCAGTTTATGCCCGGGAGATGCCGGCCATCTCCCTGTATTATCCCAAAGCCATGGCTGCCTACAACAAGGCCAAAGGCATCAACTGGTTTTACACCAAAGGCGGCATCAGCAAGGGGATACCCATCCCCCAGAACAAGCTGTCGCTGGTCCGGTAAAGCAGCTGATCCGGGAATGGGACTCACAAATAGAGACATCATGCAATCTCCTGCCCGACATACCTGGCTGACCCTGGTGATGGCCTACCTGGCCGCGGCCCTGATCCTGGCCTTTCTGAGCCACAGCCTGCCCCGGATGCTGCCCGGCGATTTTGTCACCGCCATGTACGGATCTTCCGATGTCACCCTGGATGCGCAGCAGGAGGCGGAGCTTCGGGCTTATTTTCAGGATGATTCCGGATTCGCGGGGTTTCTGGGACGGCTTTTACGACTGGACTGGGGATATTCCTATACGTTTTTGGCCCCGGTATCGACCCTGTTTTTCGATGCCCTTCCCTGGACACTGGTGCTCATGGGCACGGCCCATCTGCTGTCTTCGCTGCTGGGGTTCGTGCTGGGGGTGGAAGCGGCCTGGCGCCGGGGGACCCGAACGGAAAAGGCCGGTGTGGGCATCATGACCGTGCTGGAGGGAATTCCGGAACTGTGCTCCGGGGCGCTGTTGCTTCTGGTGTTCGCTCTTCACCTGGGCTGGTTCCCGGCAGCCGGCGCCCAGACCGCGTATGCGGATCACACCTTTGTGCAGCAGACGGCAGATCGGCTGCACCACCTGGCCCTGCCCCTGACCACCCTGATCCTGGCCTATTTTCCCGGCAATTTTCTGCTGGCCCGGGCCGGCATGGTCATGGTCATGAAAAGCCCGTTTGTTCTGACCGCCCGGGCCAAGGGGCTGCCGCCGGTCCGGGTGCGGTATGCCCATGCGGCCCGCAATGCCCTGCTGCCCCTGGTGACCCGGTTCGGGCTGCGGTTCGCCTTCATGATCACCGGCGCGCTGGTGGTGGAAACCATTTTTTCCTATCCCGGCCTGGGGACCCTGCTGTTCAACGCCATTGCCATGCGGGACCTGCCGTTGATCCAGGGCATTGTTCTGGCGGCATCGGTCATGGTGCTGGGCGTCAATCTGGCCCTGGAATATGTCTATACCCTGCTGGATCCACGGGTGGCCCATGCATCTTGATGCCCGGCGCCGGATCCTGACCGATCCCTGGTTTCTCACGGGCACGGCACTGCTGGGTCTGCTTGTGTGCCTGGCCGCTGCAGGGCCGTTGCTGGTGCCCTGGGACCCTCACGACATCTCTTTTATCCCTCTGGATCCGCCCTCAGCCCGGCACTGGCTGGGCATCAACGACGGGGGCATGGATATTTTCGCCGAACTGTTGTCCGGGTTGAGAAACACCCTGATTTTCGGGGTGACGGCCGCGTCCGCCGGCCTGGTCCTGGGGGCGGTGACCGGGCTTTTTGCCGCCTGGAAAGGCGGATGGACAGATCAAATCCTGATGCGCCTGGCCGATATTGTCCTGGCGGTGCCCTCGGTCATGATCCTGATCCTGCTGGCCGCTTTTTTGAGGCCCCCGCCCTGGGTGTTGGCCCTGACTCTGGCGGCCCTGACCTGGCCCACCACGGCCAGAGGGGTCCGTGCCCAGGCCCTGACGCTGAAACACCGGCTGCACATTCAGGCGGCCCGGCACATGGGCGGATCCGCCGGATATATTATATTCCGGCATCTGCTGCCGGAGCTGTTCCCTCTTTACCTGATCAATTTTGCAGCAAAACTGCGCATGGCCGTGTTCATGGAAGCGTCCCTGGCGTTTCTGGGACTGTTCGACCCTTCCCAGAAATCGTTGGGCCTGATGATCAGTTTTGCGCTCAAATATTATTACATGGATATATGGGTCAACTGGCTGATCCCGCCGGTGTTGCTTTTGTCTTTTCTGATTATGGGCGCCACGTTTGTGACCATCAGCCTGGAACGGGTATTCGATCCCCGGCTGAAAACCGCTTTATAACCTGCAACCATTAAGGTATGATATTTTTGTGCGGATTACCATAAACAAACTGACGGTACAATATACGGAAGATGACCATTCCCTGCTGGCGCTGGACCGGGTGGATCTTCATCTGACCCCGGGTCGTATCACCGCTCTGGTGGGGGAATCGGGTTCCGGAAAGACCACTTTAGGCAAAGCGATCATGGGCCTTTTGCCGGACAATGCAACGGTTCAGGGGGAGATCCTTTTAGATCAGGACAATCTGCTGGATTTTGATGAAGCCCGGATGAACGCAATTCGCTGGGGCACCGTTGCCATGGTGTTCCAGAACGGGGCCGCCAACCTCAATCCCGTACACCGGCTCAAATACCAGGTGGCCGAACCTCTGATCCAGCGGGGCACTCCGAAAAAAAGGGCCCTGGCCCTGGCCGAAACCCGGTTGACGGACATGGGACTGGCACCGGAACTGGCCGACCGCTACCCCCATGAACTGAGCGGGGGGCAGGTCCAGCGGGGGCTGCTGGCCATGGGCCTGATCCTGGATCCCCCGGTACTGATTTTAGATGAACCCACCGCGGCCCTGGATGCCGTGACCAAATCCTTTATTGCGGATGTGATCCAGGACTGCCGTGCCCAGAACAGAAGCGTGCTGCTCATTACCCATGACCTGGACCTGGCCGGGGCCCTGGCTGATGAGATCGCCGTGCTCTACCTGGGCCAGGTCATGGAGTACCTGCCGGGCAGGCACCTGATGGAACGTCCGGCCCATCCGTATACCCTGGCCCTGGCCCGGGCGTTTCCCACCATGGACGCGGTGCGGGACCTGGGCGGGATCCGTGGGGATGCGTTTTACCGGATGGTCCACGCCCATGCCGCGGAAAACGGCACCGCCCATGTGCACACCCATGTGGCAGCCCCGGACGCGTATCATGAAGGCGGACATGCGCCGCCCGAAGGATGCCTGTTCAAGCCCCGGTGCACCCAGGCCGTCCCGGCCTGCGCGTTGGGACAGGTGGAGATGGAGATCACCCCGGACGGAGACCATCGGGTGCGGTGTATCCGGGGCGGTATCGCCAGTATCCTCGAGTTTGAACAGGTGGCCAAGTCCTACGGCCGGGTCACGGCTCTGCATGCCACCGACCTGACACTCATGGCCGGCGAGGTGTTCTGCCTGGTGGGGGAAACCGGGTCCGGCAAGACCACTCTGGCCATGATCGCGGCCGGTGCGGTTTCCCCGGACCAGGGAAACCGCATCTTTCAGGGCCGGGACATGGACGGGTGGATGGAAAAAGACCCGGACTCCCTGGCGCCCCGCATCGGGATCATCTATCAGAACCCGGCGGAATCGGTCAGCCACCGGCTCACCGTGTTCGAGATCGTGGCGGAACCGCTGCGGATTCACAAAACCGTAACCGATGAGGCAGCATTGAAAGACCGGGTGTGTGCTGCTTTGTCTGATGTCCGGCTGTCCACTTCCCCGGAATTTCTGAAACGCTATCCCCATGAGTTGAACATGGGGGCTATTCAGCGGGTCTGCCTGGCCCGTGCCCTGGTGCATGAACCGGATCTGCTCATTGCGGACGAGCCCACCAGTGCCCTGGATCCCAGTGTTCAGGCCAAGGTGCTCAAGATGCTGTTGACCCTTCAGATCGAAAAAGGGTTGACCCTCTTGTTTGTGACCCATAATATCGGACTGGCACGAAAGGTGGCGGACCTCGTCGGAGTGATGGCAGGCGGCCGGATCATTGAATCCGGTCCGGCAGCCCGGATCATACATCATCCGGACCATGACTACACCCGGACCCTGATCCGCAGCGCCCGGGGAGTGAATCCGTCCCGGCCGGCCGTGTCTTCACCCCTGTGAAGCGGTGGAAACGTTTATAAAGCAAGGAGACTTTATGGAGATCCTGTTTCATCCCATCGGAACCATTTACACCCCTTACACCACCCAGGCGGATGTGCCCCATCAGCCGGATCCGGAAGCGGCCGGGGAATTCTACATCCGGCTGAACCCGGAGCTGGTAGACGGGCTCTACCGGCTGGACACGTTCAACTATATCCAGGTGTTTTTTTTCCTGGACCGGCCGGACAAGCCCGTGACCCTGCATGTCCGGCCCCCCAGCGGCGGCGGCATGGAGGTGGGGCTGTTTGCCAGCCGCTCCCCCCGCAGGCCCAACCCCATCGGACTGAGCACGGTTCGGCTTCTGGGTGTTTCGGGCAACCGCCTGGATATTTCCGGCATTGACGTGCTGGACAACACCCCGCTGCTGGATCTCAAACCCCATTTCAAGGGACTGGATTTAAAGGATGACGCCAATGACGGCTGGAGGAGTCAA
>JAABTO010000326.1 GCA_011389835.1 Desulfotignum sp.
TATGCGATATCGCAATCATCCTGATACACAATGATATCCCAGATGGTTCTGGAAATGGCCCCGTCATCATCCCGAATACAATCACACACAAGTCCTTTGCCCATGTTCGTGGTGATAAACCCATAGCAGTGACTGATGCAGAACAGATCGATCTGTTCACGCATCAATGCCTGATATCCGCGCAGTTCCATTAGATTGGATCGGTTCAGCGTTTTTTTGTCTCCGACCGCCACTTTGATCACCAGGCCCCTGTCTGTCGGATGCCGGTAACAGGACCGGGTTTTTCCCTGATTGATCAGAAGGCTGTCATAAAGGGCAAGCATGTGTCTCCAGGGTATCTCTAATTATTGCTGGGAAACCGGTTTTGCTGATCCGTTGCCGGTCAATGCCAGAACAGCAAAAAAGGCAAACAACGCCTGGTACCAGGAACTGTAAATATTTGAACCGGCCAGTCCGTTGACCAGAAAAACCACCGGCCAGGTTGCCAGGCCAAATTGCCACGGCGTGCTGTTTTTTACAACCGCCCATATACAGGATGCAAACACCCCTAAAAAAGATACAAGACCCAGAATACCGGTACATGACAGCAGCATCAAAAACAGGTTATGGGCATGGTAGGCTTTTTGGATATCAAACACCTGTCCCGTGGGTGCCACATAGGGCGCAACCGCCCCTGATCCAGCAAAATCCGCAAATATATCCATATAAGCGGACACCCCGACCCCCAGAAAAAAATGGTCCTGCCACATGGCCACAGATATCCGCCATATGGCAATACGGTCATAAACTGTCCGCAAATTCCACCCTTCAACATATTGAACCGTGATCCAGATACCGGCCGCAAGCAGAACCGGCAGTGCCATTTTTTCAGCCCATCCCATTTTTTTGTACCTGGAAATGAAAACCGCAAAGATGATCCCGAAAAAAGAGGCGATAATGGCAGTTCTGATGGTTGTCTGAACCAGGATGACCAAAGCCACCGCTCCTATGGCAAACAATGGCATCCGGACGATTGATTTTTCAGTCCGGGCCGTAAGCGCCCAGGCAAGAAAAAAAGGGGCAGCCATGGCGCATATACCGGCAAACCGCGCAGATTCCTTCAATTTAAGGGTATACCGCTCAAGGGACCGGCCAAACAGATCAAATCCCACCCCATAGACCATGATGATATTCACACCGGCAAACAATACCCCTGCGGCCAGTCCCCAGACAAAATATCCGCCGATCGATCTTCTGGTTGAAAGGTCCAGCAGGGCGCAGACAAAAAGTAAAAACCGGATAAAGACGATATCATGCCCTGCGCCTTTACTTCCGGCCCCGTTAATGGCAAGGCTGGCAACAATGCACAAAAACCATGCAGTCCATGCCAGAAACGCGGGATTTGCAGCAATGCGCGAAAACGGATTTTCCCGCAGAATAACGGCCCTCACCATCCAGGCCAACCCTGTCAGGGCGATCATGGCTTCAAACCCGGCATTTCCGATTACAATGCCCACGGGCACGGCAGCACCAAGAAACAACATCGTGTTGTCCAGATATCTGCCCCAGGTCATGGTTGTCTCAGCTTTTACACGTGGCATAAAAAATTCCATATACGATTAGTCGATTTGTTGTATGACAGACCCGTCAAACTGCGACCCCCTGTGTTTTTTTATCATTACCGGCAGGGGGTTTTGCCGTCAACTCTTCATACAGTGCGAGGGTTTTTTCACACATGCGGGCCGTGGTAAAATGAGTGGTCACCCATGCCTTTGCCCTGTGTCCCATGGCCTTTCTTTTGGTTTCATCCTGCACGGCATCGGCCAGTGCCCGGGCAAATCCGTCTATGTCCGCCGGGGGAAAAAGCCAGCCCGTTTTATCGGGAATGATGGTTTCAAGGCTTCCGCCATGGGCCGTTGCCACCACAGGCACCCCCATTGCCTGGGATTCCACCCCCACCCTGCCGAATGACTCAGGGTGGATTGACGCACTGATGGTGACATCGCACAGCATGAATGCAGCAGGCATGTTATCACAAAGGCCCGCAAAAAAAATGCGGCCTTCAAGGCCTTTTTGCGTTGTTTCGTTTTTTAATTGCGCGGCATAGTCCGGATTTTCACGTTCATCTCCCACCAGCACGGCTGTCCATGAAAGGTGTTTGATTTTTTCAAGGGCAGACAAAAACAGTCTGTGGCCTTTTAATTCAGTGAACCGGCCGGGAAGCATCAGAACCGGTCCCCTGGTTTTATCAATTCCCCATTTTTTCCTGAGATCAGCCACCTGGTGGTTGTCTACCAGCAAAGGATCAAAGCATGATGCATCAAAACCCCGATGAATCACTTTCACATGATCACCGCCCACCCCGTAACGGTCTTGGATATGATCCGAAATCAGCTGCGACACCGCAATCACCCGTTCCCCCTTTGTCATGACCGCGGAGTAGGGGTTGACCGAATAAAACCCGTGAAAGGTGGTGACAATCCGGGGCCGGGCTGTGTAAGGGAGGGTTCTGGCGGCCAGCAGTCCCACCCATGCCGGCACCCTGGAACGCAGGTGCAGGATATCCACCTTTTCCTTGATAAGCAACTGCCGCAACCGGGGGATGCACCCCAGCGCCCTGGGGTTTTTTTCGCCCACAGGCAGGGTAATATGCTCGGTGCCGGTTTTCACAAGCGCGTCCACCATGGGGCCGCCGTTGGAAACCACAATGGACCGGTGGCCGTTTTTAACCAGAAACGCCCCGATTTCAAGGGTGCCTCTTTCCACCCCGCCGGTTATCAGTTCCGGAAGCATCTGAACTATTGTAAGCGGTTGGGCCACCATCGTTTCAACATCTCCCTGGCACACCGCCGGGCTTCATTCAATTGGGAATGCGCGGGATATGCTGTATGTTTCATGAACGTCTCAAAATATATGATTTTTTTCTTTTGCGCCAGGATATCGATGCCCCGGGCCAGGTGGTGCCCCTTTTTTTTCCAGTCCACAGACAAAATCCCCACCCGGCACCCGGCGGTCAGGGCCTCATAAACCATGGAAACGGAGTCCGCACTCACCCAGACGGCAGATGCTTTGGCATACTGGGTTTCAATCCACCCGGGGCCGGTATCTTCAAAAGGAACAACGGTTGTTCCGGAAATATGTCTGGTCAAATCCACCAGCATCGGGACCATTTCAGAAGGCGTTCGTGGCGAGGTGGACAGGGTCCAGAACATATGG
>JAABTO010000327.1 GCA_011389835.1 Desulfotignum sp.
TGTTTATCCAGGCGGCACCCATATTCTACAAAGGCGCCACCATTGTGCTGCATGAAAAGTTCAACCCGGAAACCGTGTTTCACGATATCGCGCATTTCAAGGTGACCAAATTTCTGGGGGTGCCCACCGTGTTCAGAGCGCTGCTCAAGGTGCCCAGGGCCCTGCGGGGAGATCTGTCTTCTCTGCGGGTCTGCGCCGGCGGCGGGGAACGCGTGACCCAGGAACTGATCCAGGCCTGTGCCGATGCCGGCCTGGCATTCCGGCAGATCATGGGGCAGACCGAAACTTCCATCCTGCTGTGGGCATCGGAAACCGATCCTTTGAACAAACCCGGGACGGTGGGCCGGCCGGTCTTTCATGCCGAAGTGGGCATCATGGATGCCTCAGGACGGCCCGCGCCTTTCGGCCAGATCGGAGAGATCGTGGTTCGGGGCTCCATCATGATGAAAGAATACTGGCAGGACCCGGTAAAAACCGAGGAAACCATTAAAAACGGATATCTTCACACCGGGGACATGGCCTGGATGGATGAGGACGGTTTTTTCTTTCTGGCGGGCCGGGCCGGGGACGTGTACATTTCCGGTGGAGAAAACGTGTACCCCGCGGAAATTGAAAAATGTCTCAAGACCCATCCGGATATCCAGGATGTGGCGGTCCGGGGGGAACCCCATGACACCTGGGGAGAATGCGGCCACGCCTTTATCATTGGCCGGCCCGGCACCTGTCTCACCGAAGCCGATGTGCTGGCATGCTGCAAAGGGGCTTTGGCCCGGTACAAATGGCCGGCCCGGATCTCATTTCGCCGGACATTTCCCAGAACCTCCCTGGGCAAAGTGCGCAAGGCGGATCTGGACTGACCCCACCCGAAATCACTGATCCAGCGTGAACCGCCATTTGCAGAACAGGTCCTCGGGATGGGGATCGGGCGGGGCGAACTCGCAGTGCACCCGGATCCGGTCATCGATCACTTTTGCAAAACTTTCAAACTCTTTTTTGTGCATGTGCTTGCACACATATTCATCCAGGCCCCTTTTCAGCCGGGCCTCCTGGGTGGGACAGGACGGTACCGTGATGATGACCTCGTCCGGTGTTTCTGTGATCTCATACCCCACCAGAATACACCAGGGAAACAGCTTCAGGGTCCGGACAAACCCTTTCAGGCCGGGCCGGCCGTCTCCCTGGGCTTCGGGAACGGAAAATTTTTTCATCAGATCTTTGGCTGCATACCCGGCCACGGTATCCCAGACAGCTTCATTGAGTGTTTCCGCGGTTTTCTGATCAAATTTTTCCGCGATCCGGATAAACCAGAACGCATCCATGACCCGGTAATTCCACAATAGAAACTGGATATAGGCCAGCAACTGATCCCTGTCCATGTGCTTGAAAACGGTCAGATCCATTTTTCCTCCCCAAGGCGATAGACATGTCATCTTAACAACAGCGGCTTTTTTTCCATAGCACACACAAATAAAATATGCTATGGCTGATTTCAAAAGGAGACCAGATATGCCGTTGTCTTTTGAATCCCGGTCCCACGGCCCGGTGGCGTTCGGATTTTTCAACATTGAATCGGACATGCTGCTGCTGGACCGGCTGTTTTTTTTCTGTGAGGATTTCTGCACCTGGACAGCCGCTCTGGCGGAACAGGAGTCCCCGGCTTTTGTTAACTGTAAGGTATTTATCATCCAAAACCCGCAGGATATCGGGGACCTGATGGGGGCTATTCACGGCATCCGTTTCACCGGGTTCATCGGCCGGGTGTATGAACGGTTTCCCTTTCCGGCAGTACCTTCTGAATTCAGGCAGAACCCGGCAGGGGACCGGACCCGGCAGAAGATGCAGGAGCTGATCGCCCCGTTTTCAGAGCCACAGACCATACAGATGGGTGTGGATGACCCGGATGAATTCAGATTCGGTTCTTACAAATTCACGAAGCCTGTGTGCCACGAACTGATCCGGTATGTGTTGGAGGGGGGATATCCCCGGTGGAAAAACAATACCCCGCCGGCCTGCGTCACTGCCATGACCGACCGGCTCACCCGTGTAAAAAACCCGTTTTTTGCCGGGGTATTTTCATAACCATTTTTTTCATGTATGCTTTTCCCGTCCATAAACAAGACAGCAAAAAGAACACAACCTTTTGAAAGGATAATACCATGCCGATTGCAGACAAAATGGTCAAAATGGTGGAAGCCGCTTCCTTTATCCGGAAGATGTTTGAAGAAGGCATCCGGATGCGGGAAAAATTCGGGGCGGACAATGTATTTGATTTCTCACTGGGCAATCCGGATGTCTCTCCACCGCCGGCTGTGAAAGACACCCTGCAGGATCTGATCAGCGATGCAAAGGTCACCCATGGATACATGCCCAATCCTGGATATCCCCATGTCAGGCAGGCGGTGGCGGATTATCTGAACAAGGAATTCGGTGTGGGCCTGACCCCGGACCTGATCATTATGACGGTCGGGGCGGCCGGCGCTTTAAACGACTGTCTCCGGGCCCTGATCAATCCGGGGGAGGAGATTCTCACGCCGGCCCCCTATTTTGTGGGATACAACCAGTATGCGTTCGTGGCCGGGGCTGCACTGATCACGGCCCCGACCCGGGCGGATTTCCATCTGGACCTGGAAGCCATCCAGACCGCCATCACCGATAAGACCCGGGTCGTGCTGATCAACTCCCCCAACAATCCCACCGGCGCGGTCTACTCGGCAGAAGAGCTGGACGGCCTGGGCCGGGTTCTGGAAGCGGCCAGCAAAAAATTCGACAAACGCATCTATCTGATTTCGGACGAACCCTACCGGAAAATCGCCTATGATGTGGAAGTGCCGTCCGTATTCGATGCCTATGATCACACCATCGTACTGACCTCCTATTCCAAGGAGCTGTCTCTGGCCGGTGAGCGCATCGGGTATCTGGCCGTGCATCCCAAAGCGGAAGATGCCGGGCTGGTGGCCGGCGCGGCCGGTGTGGCCAACACCATGATGTATGTCAATGCCCCGGCCCTGTTTCAGCAGGTGGTGGGCCGGCTTCAGGGCGTCACCGTGGACATCGGTATCTACCGCCGCCGCCGGGACCTGTTCTGCCAGGGGTTGAAAGAGGCGGGATATGAGTTTGACGTGCCCAAAGGCGCGTTTTATCTGTTTCCCAAAAGCCCTATTGAAAACGATGTGGAATTCGTCAACCTGCTC
>JAABTO010000328.1 GCA_011389835.1 Desulfotignum sp.
CTCCCTGCCCTGGCTGAACGTACAGTTCATTGGCAATGGAGCGGTTGAACACTTTTTGATTGATGTCCCCGGCAAAGGTGTTCACCAGGGGAATCACATCCCCCATGCTGTTGCTCTGTTCAAAAAAGGTCAGGGCTGGTTGGTCGCCGGAGATATCCACCATGGCGGCATCGAGGCTCACGCTTTCCCCGAAATGGGTCAGGCTGCCGAACAGCACGTAATCCGCGCCCAGCTGCTTCCCGATATTTTTGGCCAGATCCTGAGTCAGGTCTGCGGGACCGCCGGCCAGGGCCGCATCCACGGTGGCCCGGTCCAGAACATCTACTTTGCCGGAGTCGGACAGACGCGAGGAGAGCATGGAAAACAGCCCGTTCTGCAAAAAGGTCAGGTCCTGGGGGGAGTTCATGGTAAAGGGCAGCACCGCCACGGTTTTCGGAGCGGCATGTACCGCCGGACAAACGAGTCCCAGCAGAACAAAAACAATGAAAAGCAATCGAATTTTCAAAACAACACTCCTTACGGTTTATGAGTAAGATTGGCTATTATATATGATCCATAATCGTCAAACAACCCTTTTAAACAGCTTTTCCATCCGGTATTTGTCAAATGTGACAACCGTGGGCCGGCCGTGGGGGCAGTGAACCGGATTCTCACAGGCCCACAGGTCTTTGATCAGGGTTTGCATTTCCTGAAGGGTCATGATCCGGTTGGCCCGGACGGCATGGTGGCAGGCCATGGATATCAGGCAGGTCTCCCGCCATTGCTCTTTGACTGCGGTGTCCCCGGTTTCCATCAGGGTGTCCACCATCCCGGTCACCATGGTTTTGACAGAGGTCTGATCCAGAAGACCGGGCACGGCCTTGATGACAAAGGTGGTCCCGCCGAACGGTTCGATCACCAGCCCCATGGCCGCCAGATCCGGCAGCATGCCGGACAGCAGATCCGCTTCTTTGGCGCCCAGTTCCAGTGTTTCCGGCACCAGCAGATACTGGGTGTCTGCCGGCAGATGCGCGTGCCGGTGCGTCAACGCCTCGTACACCACCCGTTCATGGGCTGCGTGCTGATCCACCAGCATCAGGGTGTCCGCCTGTTCCGCAACGATGTAGGTACCCATGACCTGACCCACCACCCGGGGCGGACAGGATCGATCCGGGGTCGTCTCCGGGATCTTGAAGGGTTCGGCCGTCTGCTGAACCCGGTCCGGCAAATCAGGGAAACTGCATGACGGACAAAAATCCGCGTTGCTCTCTTTAGGACAACCTTCAGACGCATCTGCGGGGTTCTGGGAACCGAAAGCGGGTGCAGGCGGGGGGTCGGGTTCCCAGGCAAACGGCGCCTGCGTGAACCGGTCTGCTGTGATCTCGGGTCCCGGCCGGGATTCCGGCCGCTGTCCGGAACGGGCATAGATTGACATCTGCTTCTGGGCCGCCTTCAATGCCGTGGTCACGGCCGCGGTCACGGCCTGATACACCGGCCGGGCATCCAGAAACTTAATTTCCCGTTTGGACGGATGCACATTCACATCCACCCGGCCGCAGGGCAGGTCACAGCACACCACGGCCATGGGATACCGCCCTTTCATGATCCGGCCGGCATATCCCCGGAACAGGGCCGCCACCACCCCCTTGTCATGGACCAGGCGGCGGTTGACAAACAGATAGATCCGCCCGGCTGCGGCACGGGTCACGGCCGGATTGGCACACACCCCGGTCACCCGGACATCACCGGCCGAGTATTCCATCTCATACAGGTGATCCGCCGCATCATCGCCCAGCACCAGCATGGCCCGTTGGCGCAGGTCCTGGTCCGGCGGAAAATGCTTGACCAGCCGGTTCTGGGAAAACAGCCGGAATCCCACGGACGGATTGCCCAGGGCCAGGCCGGACAGGGTATCGGTAATGTGGGCCGCTTCCGTGGTGTCGGTCTTGAGAAATTTGCGCCGGGCCGGGGTATTGAAAAACAGGTGCCTGACCTCCACCATGGTGCCGGCCGGTGCGCCTGTGTCCGACACCTGGATCAGCTTGCCCCCGGCCATCTCCACCCGGGTGGCGGCATCTGCGTCATGGGGACGGGTCACCAGGCAGAACCGGGACACCGAAGCAATGGACGGCAGGGCCTCGCCGCGGAATCCGAAACTGGCAATGGCAAACAGGTCGTCCTTGGTGAAAATCTTGCTGGTGGCATACCGCTCGATGGCCAGCAATGCCTGGTCCCGGGGCAGACCGGTGCCGTCGTCAGACACCCGGATCAACGATTTCCCCCCGTTGTCCATCTCCACGGTGATGCGGGCGGCGTTGGCATCGATGCTGTTTTCCACCAGTTCCTTGACCACGGATGCCGGGCGCTGCACCACCTCGCCGGCGGCAATCTGGTTGGACAGGATATCCGGCAGAATCCGGATCATTCAGGCATCCTTTTTCACAAACCGCAGCAGGAACTCCGAATCCCTGGGACTTAAATCAAATTTCAGGGCCGCATCATTGGCCAGTTTGACCTTAGATATGTCCGGATGTTTCCGGCGTTGTTCACTGATCCATTCAATGGCCTTTTTCAAGGCCTCTCCCTGGGGTTGAACATTGCTCATGATGGTCTCTCCTAGTGATTTAAAGGTCCGGGAACCGCGGTGCCAGGTTCAACGATTGCTCCACGCCATATCCGGCCCGCACCAGGGAGGACTCGTCAAACCGCCGGGCCATCATCTGAATACCGATGGGCAGCCCGTCTGCCGAAAATCCCGCCGGCACGGAAATACCGGGAACCGCTGCCATATTGGCGGACAACGTGAAAATATCGGTCAGGTACATGGTCAACGGATCATCGATCTTTTCTTTGATCTTGAACGCCGGGGTCGGGGCCACCGGCGCCAGCAGGATATCACAGGTGTCAAACGCCTTTGCAAAATCCTCCATGATCAACGCCCGCACCTGAGAGGCTTTGCCGTAGTATGCATCGTAATATCCGGCAGACAGGGCATAGGTGCCGATGATAATCCGCCGCTGCACCTCGGGGCCGAATCCGGTGGATTTGGTCTGCTTGTACATCTCGACAAGATCGTCGGTATCCTGGGCCCGGAACCCGTATTTGACCCCGTCGAACCGGGCCAGGTTGGAACTGGCCTCGCACGGGGCGATAATATAGTAAGCCGCCACCACATATTGGGCATGGGGCAG
>JAABTO010000074.1 GCA_011389835.1 Desulfotignum sp.
TTTATTTATGTGGATGATGTCCTGGACACGGAAAGTCACAAAATGTTCACCCGGTTTGAACAGGACCCGGATATGGAATCTGACACCGAGTCTGATGATGAAGAAAGCCTGTCCATGGACAAGCAGACGTGGAAACCGGGGCCCAGTTCCGATACCGCCATCGAGGACCTGCTTTTTGAAGGCCAGGAAATTCTGGTGCAGGTGTCCAAGTCCGCCATCGGCTCCAAAGGCCCCCGGGTCACCACCCATATCTCTCTGGCCGGCCGGTACATGGTGCTTATGCCCACCGTGGATCACATCGGTGTCTCCAAACGCATTGAAAACGAGGCAGAAAGATCCCGGCTGCGGGAACTGCTGCTCTCCATCCGGAAAAATGATTTCGGGTATATTTTAAGAACCCAGTCTCTGGGCGTGACCGCCGACACCATTCACAAGGAAATGGAATTTCTCACCAACACCTGGGAAGAGATTCAGAGCAAAAACCAGATCACATCGGCCCCCTCCCTGGTTTACAAAGACCTGACCGTTACCTACCGCGCGGTACGGGACCTTCTGGCCAACGAGGCGGACAAGCTGGTCATCGACTCTCCGGTGGAATATGAGCAGGTCCGCCGGTTTCTCAGAAAGCTGATGCCGGATGTGAAGTTGAGTGTCTCTTTATACCAGGGCCGGGAACCGATTTTTGAAGCGTACAACATCGAAGGGGATGTGGCCCGGGCCCTGAAAAAAAAAGTGTGGCTCAAATCCGGGGGCTATATCGTCATCGAGCAGACCGAGGCCCTGGTGGCCATCGATGTCAATACCGGCCGGTACGTGGGCAAACACAACTTTGATGAGACCATTTTGAAAACCAACCTGGAGGCGGTCAAGGAGATCGCCTATCAGATACGGCTGCGCAACATCGGCGGTATCATCATCATCGATTTCATTGACATGAAAAAAGACGCTCACAAGGAAAAAGTGATGACGCTGCTCGAGGAGTCCATGAAAAAAGACAAAAGCCAGACCAATATTCTGCCGTTAACCGAGCTGGGTCTGGTCCAGATGACACGCAAGAGAACCCGGCGCAACCTGACCCGGACCCTGTGCGAGCCCTGCTTCTACTGCAACGGCACGGGTCACCTGCTGTCAAAAAAATCCATCTGCCACAAAATCTACCGGGACCTGGTGTCCGAAGCCGGGGACATCATGGGCAACCGGTTCACGGTCAAGGTCCATCCGGACATTGCCCAGCTGCTCCACGGCAGGGAAAAACATTTGATCGCCTCGCTGGAAACCCAGTTCTCCAAACCCATTGCCATTTATCCGGAACCCCACTATCATCTGGAGGAATATCATATTTTTGAGTCCCTGGTGAAATGAACAGATTCCACAGTTGACTTTTTGACCTAAAAAAAATATTATATTATGTTTATGATGATCAGTGGAATAACCCCAAGGTGATAATCTCATTAGTTTAAGGATTTTAATTTTATGAAACGTACATTTCAGCCAAGCAACCGGAAAAGAACCAGAAAACACGGATTTCTCAAAAGAATGTCCACCCCGGGCGGAAAGCGGGTGATTCGGGCCAGACGGGCCAAAGGCAGAAAAAGACTGGCATTGTAAAAAGAGATGGATTGAAGGACTTTTCATTACCCAAAGAAATCCGGCTCAGAAAACGGGTCGAATATGTCACGCTTTCAAAACAGGGGAAACCGATATACTCGGATTATTTTTTAGCCATTATCTGTGACCGGTCGAACGAACACAACCGAATCGGTATTACCGTATCAAAAAAAGTGGGGAATGCAGTCGCGCGGAACAGGATCAAACGACTTATCAGAGAATATTTCAGACACAGGAAACATTCGATCCCGGGAACCAGGGATATCAATATCATTGCAAGAAAGGGTCTGACTTCGCTATCCAACAGGCAGATAACTGAGAGCCTTGATAAACTTTTTACAAAAATAGCACTGGCAAAATGAATGATTAAACAGCTATTGTTAATATTGATTAAATTTTATCAATTTTTTATATCACCGCTGACTGGACAGAACTGCCGGTTTTACCCGACCTGTTCCGCCTATGCGGTCGAGGCGGTTCAGAAATACGGCAGCCTCCGGGGCAGCTGGCTGGCGGCAAAACGGATATTGCGTTGTCATCCATTTCATGCAGGCGGATTTGATCCGGTTCCATAATTGATCCATACGCCCGACTGTTTCCTCTTCCTTGTAACAGATGTTTGAAAAACGCTTTCAAACCGAGGAGAGAAAATGGATGAACAAAAACGATTGTTGTTAGCGGTGTTACTTTCTGTGGTGGTCCTTGTGGGCTATCAGCTCTTTTTTATCACCCCGCCGCCTGACACCGATCCTGCCCAGACCACCCGGGAATCCCGGGAAACGGCCCCGTCACCCCATGACACCCCTTCAGCCGTGTCTGACTATACACCGGTAGGCAGCAAAAAACCGGTTTCCCTCGATCAGACCCAACCGGCTGATTTCAGAAACATTTCCGTTTCCACGCCCTTGTATGACATTGTCATCTCCGAACATCTGGCAACGGTCACCAGCCAGTTGCTGAAAAAATACAAATCCAGTAACGGATCATCCACGGACCAGAAACAGATGGTGGATCCCCGGCTGTCAAAGGGCACCCTGATCACCACCACCCGGGGGGGCATCATCGAAGGGCTCGAAAATGCCGTATTTTCCGCTGACACGGACAGCACTGCCCTGAACCTGACCCGGGGAAGCCGGACTTTGACCTTTTCATGGACCAGCCCCCGGGGTATCACGGTCCAGAAAGTCTACACATTTCAGGCGGATTCCTATCTGATCGACTGTGACATCGTTATTCAGAACGGTTCGGACATGCCGCTGACCGATGCCCTGGTGATCACCACCCCCGGCATATTTGACGAGGAAACCAAAAAACGGTCCCGTTTTGCCTTTGAAGGACCGGTGGCCTATGTCAACAACGAATTTCTCTCCATCAAACCCAAAAAGATCGAGGACCAGGACACGTTCAACGGCAATGTCGACTGGACCGGATACACGGACCGGTATTTTCTGACGGCCGTTCTTCCGGATGCCCAAGGAGAGGGACACCTGAAACTCGAGTATGAAAACGACATGGCCGAAAGCCGGCTGGTCTGGCAGATGGACCGGATCGATCCGGGCAAACAGGGAGAATACCCGTTTACCTATTTTCTGGGACCCAAAAGCCACAAGGTATTGAGCCAATATGACAATACTTTGAAAAAAGCGATTAATTTCGGGTTCTTCGACATCCTTGCCAAACCTTTGCTCATCACCATGAATTTCATTCATGATCTGATACCCAACTATGGGGTGGCCATCATCCTGCTGACCGTCCTGATCAAGCTCATTTTCTGGCCCCTGGGAACCAAAAGCTACAAATCCATGAATGAAATGAAAAAAGTCCAGCCGCTGATGATGAAAATCCGGGAAAAATACAAGGATGACAAGCAGCGGATGAACAAGGAAATCATGGGGCTGTACAAGACCTACAAGGTCAACCCGGCCTCGGGATGTCTGCCGCTGCTGGTTCAGATGCCGATTTTCTTTGCCCTGTACCGGATGCTCTACCAGGCCATCGAGCTGCGGCACGCCCCGTTTATGGGATGGATTCAGGACCTGTCCGGTCCAGACCGGCTGTTCAATTTCGATTTTGCCATCCCATTGATGGAGGCGCCTTACGGCATTCCTGTCCTCACCCTGATCATGGGGGCCTCATTCCTGCTCCAGCAGAAAATGACGCCTATGGCAGGCGACCCCCTACAGGCAAAAATGATGATGCTCATGCCGATTTTCATGACGGTGCTGTTTATCAATTTTCCTTCCGGACTGGTCCTGTACATGCTGGTGAACAACATCATCTCCATGGGTCAACAGTATTACACCCAGAAAAAATTTTCCAAATAGCAGGAGGTAATTCATGAAAAAAACTCGGGAATTCAGCGGAAAAGACGTCGATACCGCCGTCAAAACCGCCTGCGACACCCTTTCTGTTTCAAAAAAAGAGCTTAAATACGAAGTCATTTCCACGGGCGCATCCGGCATATTCGGCATTGTGGGCCGCAAAGATGCCGTCATTAAAGTGGTTCTCCCCCAGAACAATGCCCAGGCTTCTGAAAAAGACATGGAAGGCATCCGCTCCATGGTGGATGAAGCCTTTGGGCAGGACACCCGGATCACCGACCCGTCATCCAATAAAACATCAAGCCCGGCCGGCAGTGAATCGCCGGTGAAAAATACACCCCCGCCGGCCCGGAACAAAATAACCCCGGCGCCGAAAAAACAACCCCCGGTCGAACCGGTTGAATCAACACCTGAAACAGACGTCCCGCCGGAAAAACCCGACCATACCGATCCCCGCCCGGTTTCTGAAGAATCGCCCCCACCGGCGGCGGCAGAAGCACCCCCTGCACCGGAACCGCCGCCTGTGGTGGAAGTCACTCGGGAATCCATTGATCTGGGCCTGGAAACCCTGCAAAAGATGGCGGACCTGATTACCGAAGGCGCCACCGTGGAAGCGGAAACAAACCGGGATCATCTGACCCTGAAAATCACCGGTGGCAACGCCGGCATCCTGATCGGCCGAAAAGGCCAGACCCTGGATGCCATGCAGTTTCTCACCGACAAGATCATCAATCGCAAAAGCGAAGCCCGGGTCCGGGTCAAAGTGGATGTGGAAGGATACATTGAAACCCGGAAGTCCAATCTCAAGCATCTGGCCGTGAAAATGGCGGAAAAAGCCAAAAAAACCGGTAAACCCGCCACCATCAACCAGATGAGTGCCCAGGACCGCCGCATTGTCCATCTCACGCTCAAAGATGACAACCGGGTCAGGACCCAGAGCATGGGAGACGGATATTACCGGCGGCTGGTGATTTTTCCCAAAAAAAAGAACTCGTTTGCCGGCAAAAAACGGTTCAAAAGATAGGTCTCCATGACTGATACCATTGCCGCAATCGCCACCCCATACGGAAGCGGTGGCATCGGTGTCATCCGGATCTCCGGTCCGGATGCCATGGCCATTGCGGCACAGTTCTTTTCCAGAACCCGAACCGGCGCCCCTGGTACCGGCCATCTGAAAACCCACCGGGTCTATCATGGCTATTTTATGGACAACGGCGAGGTCATCGACGAGATTTTGCTCATTCCCATGAAAGGGCCCCGGTCCTATACGGCGGAGGATGTCGTGGAGATTCAGGCCCACGCCGGCACCGTGGTGCTCAAACAGATTCTGGAACTCCTGCTGTCAGGCGGTGCGCGTCTTGCGGAACCCGGAGAATTCACCCGGCGGGCCTTTTTAAACCAACGGATCGATCTGACCCAGGCGGAAGCTGTGGCTGACATTATCAATGCCCGGTCAAAGGCAGCCCTGAAATTTGCTGCGGCCCAGAACTCAGGGATTCTTAAACAGCAGATCCAGGAAATGCGGGAACAGTTGATCCGGGTTCTGTCTCTGGTGGAGATCAGCATTGATTTCCCTGATGATGCACCTGACGAATACGTTGGATCCCGGATTACCGCGGACATCGATCCTGTCATGGACCGGTGCCGGGAGTTCATCCGGCAGCACGAAGACGCCTGTTTTCTCAAAGACGGCATCCGCGTGGCCATCTGCGGCAAACCCAACGTGGGAAAATCCAGTCTCATGAACCGGCTGCTGTCCAGAGAAAAATCGATTGTCACCGCCCTTCCCGGCACCACCCGGGATCCCGTTCAGGAAGCCATGAACATGAACGGCATTCCGTTTGTGGTGACGGACACCGCCGGTATTCATGACACCGATGATCTGGTGGAAATCATCGGCATCGAACGGGCCAAAGACCATATCCGGAATGCGGATCTGGTCTTGTTCATGGTGGAGCCCGGCACCACCCTGTCGGAAATCGAAATCAGGAAAATGGTCCCGCTGGAGAACCGAATCCTGGTGGTGGTCAACAAAATCGATCTGACCGTCGACCGGAACGGGCAGACAAAACCCGGCGGTCCCAAACTGCCGGAACTGCCGGAAATATGTGACCCGCTTCCAAAAGTTCACATCTCCGCGCTCCATAATCAGGGTATTCGAAAATTGCGGGAAACCATCATGCAGCTGTGTATCGGGGACCTGACCATGGACGGTTCGTCCGTAATTCCCAACCTGCGGCACAAAACCGCGTTAATGCAGGCTTTGTCCTGTCTTGACTCCGCAAAACAGGGGATTCTGACCGGCCAGCCCGAGGAAACCGTGGCCATTGATCTGAAGCACGGCATCGACCTGCTGGGCGGCATTACCGGTGAAACCGCATCATTGGACATACTGGATACGATTTTTAACAATTTCTGTATTGGAAAATAAAGGATTTTGCCCATGGCACTTGATCTGAATAAACATTTTATAAAATATGAGGCCCTGGTCCAGGTGGTGGACGGGATTTTCGACCGGGTGAAACAGGACTTCCCCAAAGAAGTGTTCTGCCGGGAAAAATGCAGTGACTGCTGCTACGCGATTTTCGACATGCCTCTGATCGAAGCCCTTTACCTGAAATCCAGATTCCTGGAAAAATTTTCGGGCAAACAAAAAAACGATCTGCTGGAAATTGCGGACAAAACCGACCGGGCACTGGTCAAACTCAAACGGGATGCCTACAAAAACGTCCAGAAAGGGGCGGATGAACTGGAAATCGTGGGCCGCATGTCCCAGGAACGGGTGCGCTGCCCCCTGCTGGGATCCGACAATTTGTGCCTGCTGTATGAATTTCGGCCCATCACCTGCCGCATTTACGGGATTCCCACGTCCACGGCCGGTAAAAGCCATATCTGCGGGCGGACCAATTTCATCCAGGGACAGGCGTATCCCACCCTGAACATGGACAAGATCTATACCCAGCTTCAACTGCTGTCCGCAGAGCTCATCAGGGACATCAACTCCCGGCACATCAAAATGCATGAGATGCTGATACCGGTCTCCATGGCCCTGGTCACGGATTTCAATGAAGAATACTTAGGGGTGCGTCAGGATGGATAATTTTACCAGAGAACAGATCGAGGAAAAGAAAAAAGCCATCTTCGATGCCATGGGCAAACGGGGACAGCGCCAGATTCTGAAAAAAGGCTATGACAAATGGGATCCGTTCCAGGAACCCAAAGATCCCATCGATATCCGGAAAGACAAGACCAGGCGGACGTCCCAGGTGCTGATCCGTGAATTTCTTTCCCAGGCCGACCCTGACACCTACTCCAACTCTTTTGCCCAGGGTGCCCTGGAGATGTGTCTGGGCATCATCAATGAAGAGGAAAAGATCAGAGGGATGTTCGAGTTTGCCTGCTGGTACAGAAACCTGCTCAAACAGGAAGGACATGAGAGCCTTTGACCGGGACACGGCCCTGGCCATCCTGGACAATGCCGAAACCCGGCTGACAGCCCGGGCCTATGTGCATGACATCGCAGCTGCCATGCAGATCCCGGTATCTGATGCCAAAACCGTTCTCAAACACCTGGTCAACAACCGGGACGTGACGTATCAGGAAATTTACGGCACGACCTGCGTTATTCAGAATTTTCAGAAACCGGTTCATATCACGGATCATTTTGCTCTCATCCCGCCGGACATTCCCGGATTTTCAGGTCCTGCCGACGGGCATGCCGTCCGTCTCGACCCGGGCATCTCTTTCGGGTCCGGACATCATCCCACCACCCGGCTGTGCCTGACTGCCATGGAACACCTGTTTTACCGGATCCGGCCTGAACAACCGGTTTTACAGGCCCCGGGTGCGGATATCGGTACCGGTTCCGGGGTTTTGGCCATTGCTGCGTGCCTGGCCGGGGTATCCACATGCCTGGCATATGATATCGACCCCAACGCCGTGAGTGAAGCCAGAAGAAATATCGATCTTAACGCGCTTTCCAACAGAATTTCGGTACTGGATCACCCACTTGAGGCAGCCGGGCCGATGCTGGGAATCATCAGCGCCAATCTGAGAACACCGACTTTGGAAACCCTGGCACCGATTTTCCGGCAGCGCCTGATATCGGGCGGCTTCCTGATTTGTTCCGGTATCCGGCCATGGGAGGCCGGCGACCTGAAAACCTGCTTGCGCAGATACCGGCTGGAACAGGTCTGGGAAAAAACCGAAAAGAACTGGGTCGGAATGATCCTCACGGACCATGGAAACACCTGATGTTTCGATTGATCAAATATGTGATCCTTTTTCTGGCCCTGTGCGGTCTTGTCATGCCGGTGGCAGGAGATATGTTCATCTGGACCGATTCCGACGGAATCCGGCATTTTTCCAATATATCGCCGCCTGACACCGCAAAAAACGCCACCGTTCTGGAAAAAGAGATCCAAAACCGGATTCCGTCCGAACGGCAGTTCAAGGTGATCAAGGTGTATGACGGTGATTCCCTGCTGGTTCAGGGCATGGACCTGACCCTGAAAATCCGCATGGTGGGCATTGACGCGCCGGAAACCGGCGGCAGCCGGAAACCGGGCCAACCCTTCAGCCGAAAAGCCCACCAGTATCTGAGCCGGCAGATCCAGGGCCGGTCCGTGACACTGAAAACCTACGGCCTGGGAGGGTACAACCGGGTTCTGGCGGAGGTGTTCATCAATGACATCAACATGAATCTGGAAATGGTGAAAGCGGGGCTGGCAGAGGTGTATCAGGGCAGTAAGCCTGAAACATTCAATGCCGCCCCGTATCTGGCAGCCCAGGATCAGGCCGCAAAACGCCGAATCGGCATGTGGGTCCAGGGCAGCCGGTACAAAAGCCCCCGGCAGTGGCGAAAAGAAAACCCGAGAAACTGAGCGGTGTTAAAACGGAATGTCCTCATCCTGCACCGGGGCCTGGCCCCCGCCCGGACGGGCATGCCCCTGGAAATTCTGCTGGTTGGGTTTTGCTCCTCCCTGCTGAGGGGGGACATTATCAGAGCGCCCTTGTTGCGATCGCCCTGACTGCTGATATGCATCGCCCTGATTGTCACTCCGGCCGCCAAGGAACGTAAAATCACTGACCACAATTTCCGTGGTATAGTGAGTCTGGCCGTCTTTTTCATAATTCCGGGTCTGAAGCCGGCCTTCGATATACACCTGACTGCCTTTGGACAGGTATTTTTCCAGGATTTCAGCTGGTTTGCCAAACGACACCACCCGGTGCCATTCGGTCCGCTCCTGTTTTTCTCCGGTGTTTTTATCGGTCCATTGTTCGTTGGTGGCAAGAGGAAAATTGACGACTGCCGTGCCCTGCTGGGAATACCGGATTTCCGGGTCTCTCCCTAATCTGCCGATGAGCATTACCTTGTTCAAACCCGCCATTATCGACTCCTTTTTCTCAGGGTTGCTGTTGATCTGTCTATATGCACATATCATGGCTAAATTGTCAATTCTTAGTTCCGAA
>JAABTO010000075.1 GCA_011389835.1 Desulfotignum sp.
GCGTGTCCGTCAATCTCGCCCTGGCCCTGGCAAACAAAGGGTATCAGGTCGGACTGATGGACGTGGATCTGCACGGCCCGGACATTCCCCATATGCTGGGATTGTCCGGCATGCTGACAGCGGATGATTCAAAGAAAATGGTGCCGATTCCCTATTCAGATCATCTCAAGATCATCTCCATGGAATCATTGATGCCCAACCGTGACGAGGCCATTATCTGGCGGGGGCCTGTCAAACACGCTGCCATCCGGCAGTTCATCGGGGACGTCACCTGGGGGGATCTGGATTTTCTGGTCATCGATTCGCCACCGGGGACCGGGGATGAGCCTTTGACCGTGGCCCAGTTGATTCCGGATGCCAAAGCCGTGATCGTGACCACCCCTCAGGAGGTGGCACTGGCAGATATCCGGAAATCCATCAGTTTCTGCAGGAATGTCCGGATGGACATTTTCGGCATCATCGAAAACATGAGCGGGTTTACCTGTCCACACTGCGGGAAGGTGGTGGATCTGTTCGGGACCGGCGGGGGTGAAAAAACCGCACACAACCATGGCATTCCCTTTCTGGGAAAAATCGCCTTTGATCCCGAAATGGTTCAATGCGGCGATACCGGCCTGGCGTTTCAGAAAAAATTCACCCAGTCCCCCATTACGCTGGCATTTCAGCAAATTGCCGACAAAATGGCAGGATAACCTGTTTGTTTTAATACCAACCTGATAACAACCCCAAGGGAGGATATATGAAAATCGCAGTCAGTGCCGCAGGCCAGGATCTGGATGCTCAGATCGATCAACGGTTCGGCCGGTGTGACTATTTTTTGATTGTTGATACCGATACCATGGAAACCCAGGCGTTTCCCAATGATAACAGAAACCAGACCAGCGGCGCCGGTGTTCAGGCGGCCGGATTTGTCATCTCCAAAGGCGCCCGGGCTATCCTGACCGGCAGCTGCGGTCCCAAAGCCATGGATGTGTTCAACGCGCAGGCGATTCCCGTACATACCGGCTGGGCCGGATCTGTCCGGTCGGCGGTGGAAGCCTTTAAATCTGAAGGTCCGGGCGCATCCGGATCGTCTGAAGATACGGGCAGCGGTCGCGGCGTGAGCGGCGGCGGCGGTCGCGGCATGGGCGGTGGCGGCGGTAAATGCGGCAGAGGGATTGCCGGCGGAGGCCGGGGCATGGGCGGCGGCGGTGGCCAGGGCATGGGCGGCGGTCGCGGCATGGGCGGTGGATGCGGCAGAAAAAACCGCTGAATTCAAATACCTTTGGTCAAAATATCATCGACGGCGGCATCCAGGTCATCTCCGGAAATCAAATGGACCTGGATACCGCCATTGGCCAGCACATATCCCGGCCCTTTGCGGGAGATATCCTCTTTCATGCCCACATGATCGACACCGGCCTGGACCAGCCATTCCGCCACCCGGATCCCTTTGGCGGTTTCAGTGGCGGCGTGGGGGTTTTTCATGATCTCCTGTTTCTGAACGGTCTGATCCCTGCGCTGAACAAAAACCACGGCAAACCAGGGGGCTTCCCCGAAATGCGCACTGATCCGGCCGTTCTCATCCGCCAGGGGCAGGGCGATCCGGACATGCTCTCTTTTACGGGGCTCGTATAAAATCGTAATTTTTTCAATGTGGGGAATCTGCTCCCGGATCCGGGTTTCCAGGTGTCTGCTGATCTGGTGGGCCTCGTCCAGATCGTGTGTCTTGACTGTCACGGCCGCATGAATAAACTGAAACCGGCCGGCATTTCTGCCGGACAGCTCGATGATCCGGTCCACCTGCGGATCATTTTTAATAATCTCCTGAATCCGGTCCAGGGTGGCAAAGTCGATGGAGGCATCCAGCAGCACCCGCATACCGTCGGACAGCAGGTCCCACCCGGCCCGGACAATGAACACCAGAATCAGGCAGGCTCCCATCTGATCGATGGTGATCCCCAGGATATGCCAGTCCACTTCCAGATACCCCAGCAGTGCCGCCACCAGAACCACAATGGAAGACAGCACATCCACCTGGCGGTGACGGCCTTCCGCGATCAGCGTGGGGGAATTGGTCCGGCGGCCGACGCGAATGGCAAACCGGCCGAAAAAAAAGATCATCAACGTGGCTGCCAGTAAAAGCCAGATATAGGGGAGCGGAATCTCGGGCGGCTGCTGCTGCCCGGAAAAAATCTGACCCACAATTTCATACCCGGCAATGAAAATGAATATGGCAACGAGCACGGATGCCACATTTTCCAGTTTGTACAACCCCAGGGGGAACCCTTTGGTTTTTCTGGTGGACAGCTTGACGCCTCCGTAAATCACCAGCGATGCAACTGCATCCGTTCCGGAATCGATGGCACCGGCCATGATGGCCAGACTGCCGGATGTCACCGCCAGAAACCCTTTCAGGACCGCCAGAAACAGGTTCAATACAAATGCATATCCCGCCACCCGGTACACCTGGGCTGTGTCATCATGACCACCGGTCGATTCAGGTGTTTGCGTCGTCATATGGAAATCAGTCCTAAAGCGATAAATGCAGCCCCCACCCCCACCCACTGGCGTCGTCTGAGTTTTTCCCTGAGAACCATCCAGGCCAGCAGGACCGTGGCCGCCGGATAAAGCGATGACAGCACGGCGGACACATCCAGCCGGCCCAGGTGGGCAGCTGCGGAAAACAGCAGGTTGCCCAGGGCATCCAGCACCCCGGCCATGACAATGAATCCCCACATTCCCGTCATGGGGGTCCCCGGTTTTGCCGCCAGAAGCATCACTGTGGATAAAAACACGACCGATGCCACCCGGGCCCCGACCAGGGGCCAGAAAATGGCCAGGTCATTGGCCTTGTCGATAAAAATGAAAAACAGGCCGAATCCGGCGCCGGCCACACAGGACAGCAGCAGTTCCCGGCCGGTCATGCGGAACCCGGCATCTGCGGAAGACAGCAGCCACACCGCGACCGCAAAACACACAAACCCTGAAAACCGGGTCATGGAGGGAAGGCCCGTGTAAAACGCGGTATATACGATGGGCACCAGGGCCGTGAGAACGGCCGACAGCGGGGCCACAATGCCCATGCGCCCGGTGGACAACCCCCGGTAAAGGGCGATCAGTCCGATATTACCGAAAACCCCGGCAAAGGCCCCGTACACCAGGTCTCTGACCGGGGGGATGATTTCACCGGAAAAAACAGCCATGCCCAGCAGAAACAGGCCACCGATAAACTGGGAATACCATACCACTTTGAGCACATTGCCTCTGCGGGATGCCATTCCCCCGCTGAAATCTCCGGCCCCCCAGGCTGCGGCACTGCCGATGCCGCACGCAATTGCCAGTGTTTCCGTACTGATCATTCATCCTCTTTTTCAAAAATATAAAATGGGTCTATCCGTTTCAAACAGACCGGACAGCCTTGTGCTTCCGGAAAGTTTCACAGAATACCGGTTGTTTGTCAACCGGCATCACAAGGTCAGCCATGGCCGATTTTAAGGCAATCAAACGTCTCAGACCTGCATTTGCCGTCAACCCGTGCCGGTGCAGGTCCGGGAGCCCAAAGCAGCTGCATGAACTGGATTGATTTGACATTTACATACGGGCGTGTTTTTATCAGTGCGATGAAAAATGACGGACTCAGAAACTGGTTTGATCAGTATGTGGCAGGATTCACTGCAAAAGAAAATGCTTCACCGGATCTCGTGACAAACATCCGGCTGAAAAAGAATCATTCAGAACGGGTGGTCAAAGAAATCCTTTGGATTGCGGATCAGCTGAACCTGGATGACGACGCAAGGGACCTGGCCGGGGTCATGGCCCTGTTTCACGATATCGGCCGATTTGAGCAATATGCCCGGTTCCGAACCTTTGCGGACCACAAGTCGGAAAACCATGCCGAACTGGGAGTGAAAATTCTGCAGCACCACCGGGTGCTGGACTGCCTGCCGCCTGACCGGGCGGATCTGATATGCCGGGTAATCGCATATCACAACCGGGCCGTGCTGCCGGAAAACGAGACAGAGGAATGTCTGTTTTATGCCAGGCTGCTTCGGGATGCGGACAAACTTGATATCTGGCGGGTGCTCATTGACCATTACCAGCGCCACGGCCGGGACGACAACCCGGCCGTGGAACTAGGCCTCCCCGACACCCCAG
>JAABTO010000329.1 GCA_011389835.1 Desulfotignum sp.
TTCTGGAAACGGTCCAGGATATCCCCGGCTGACGCTGCACTGGGGAAAGATGAAAAAAGGATCATGATCAATAATGGTATCAGTTTCATGGCTGCCTCGTTTTTTCGTTGTTCATGCGCAATTGTATAGGGATTCTCTTGGGTTGGCGATGGGGTAGATCATGTAGTCCGGAAAAAAAAACAGCCCATCTATGATCTGGACATGCTGTAGGAGACCCGGGAAGTTATGGGGTTAAAAAATCGTTTAAATACAGGATTGACCTTATTGCTCCAGAGAAACCCGATAGATCATGATGGGAGTTGATCAACACGGCGGAAAAGGAGAACGCAATTGAATGGTTACAATCTGGAAAAGATATTTAAACCGGCATGTTCGAATTTTCCATTGACCTTGACGGATAAAAGAAAGGCATCCTCATGATGAAAGAGATGAAGCTGTCGAAAAATGCGATGAAAGTACTGGAAGCCAGGTATCTCCTGCAGGACCGGGATAACGGTACAACAGAGAAGCCAATGGATCTGTTCCGGCGGGTTGCCCGGCACGTTGCCCGGGCCGAGCTTGAAACAGGCGGGTCAGGTGATGCGGAGCGCTGGGAAAAAATTTTTCTTGGGATGATGACCTCTCTGGATTTTCTGAAACAGGCGGGTCAGGTGATGCGGAGCGCTGGGAAAGAATTTTTCTTGGGATGATGACCTCTCTGGATTTTCTTCCCAACAGTCCGACGCTCATGAATGCCGGCACCCCACTGGGACAGCTCAGCGCCTGTTTTGTGATTCCGGTGGAAGACACCATCGAAGATATTTTCGACGCCGTCAAACAGATGGCCCTGATCCAGCGCACCGGGGGAGGGACCGGTTTTTCGTTTTCAAACCTTCGCCCGAGAAACGCGCCGGTTTCCTCGACCGGAGAAAAAGCCGCCGGTCCCGTGGCGTTTATGAAAATATTTGACTGTGCCACCGCGCACATCAAGCAGGGAGGCAAACGGCGGGGCGCCAACATGGGAGTGTTGCGGGTGGATCATCCCGACATCCTGGAGTTCATCCGGTGCAAGAGAGATGACCGGGCATTCCAAAACTTTAATCTGTCGGTGGCCGTGACCGATGCATTTATGAAAGCGGTCAAGGCGGATAGAGATGTTGACCTGATCCCGCCGGGAAAAAAGTCTGGTACCACGCGGGTCCGGGCCGGAAAAATTTTTCAGGAAATCGTCCGGGCCGCATGGGAGACAGGTGATCCGGGCCTGCTGTTTATAGACCATATAAACCGGTCCAATCCGACCCCTCACCAAGGTGCCATCGAAGCCACCAACCCCTGCGGAGAAATACCGCTCCTGGGGTATGAATCCTGTACACTGGGATCCGTCAATCTCTCGAACATGCTGGCGCAGGACGGCCGCTCCATCGACGGGGAAAAACTGCTTTCCACGGTGGACCGGTCGATCCGCTTCCTGGACAATGTCATTACCATGAATCAGCACCCCATCAGGGAAGCGGAAACCGCCACCTTAGGGAACCGCAAGATCGGTTTGGGGATCATGGGCTTCAGTGAAATGCTGATCCGAATGGGCATCTCATATGATTCTGACGCCGCTGAAAAAATGGGTGCCCGGATCATGTCCCTGATCAATGCGCAGGCGTTTTTGACATCCCACAGACTTGCCGACGAGCGCGGGGATTACCCCAACTGGCAGGGCAGTGTCCATGCCCGGAAAGGGATTCATATCCGCAATGCGGCACGCACGGCCATCGCCCCCACCGGCACCATCGGGATCATCGCGGACACCACCCCGGGCATCGAACCGCTATTCGCCCTGGCATACCGCCGGAATCACGTCCTGGAGGGTCGGAATCTTGTAGAGGTGAATCCGTTGCTGGATGAATTTGCCCGGCGCCATCATCTGGATGCGGATCACATCATCGAACAGGTTATGGAAAAGGGCAACCTCGAAAAGGTGGAAGATCTGCCCGGGAAGATGAAACAGGTATTTAAAACAGCCCTGGAAATTCCTGTGGAACGGCATCTCCTTATCCAGGCGGCCTTTCAGCGTCATGTGGACAATTCGGTGTCAAAAACCATCAACATGCCGGAAGCGGCTGCCCCGACAGATGTGGAAAAGGCCTACCGCATGGCCTGGGAACTGGGGTTGAAAGGGATTACCATTTACCGCTACGGAAGCAGATCGAACCAGGTCCTTCAGCTGGGCACTGAAGAACATTCCTATCAGTACGATCATGGTTCCAAATGTGACCCGGAAGAATGCCGGCTTTGATTTGAGATGTGGACAACGTCTGTATGTATCCAGGGTCCGTCGGTCAGCCATGTCCACGAGAATGCGCTCCCCGGCCTTTTCTGTCCCCAGGCCTCCCTGATTTCGGTTGGATTGTTTCCAACGATGACAGGATTGCCTGTTCGGGTGGGTGGGAAGGAACCCCTGGGAGGTCAGCCGCTTTCTGGGTTTTGATGCTTCTTTTCCAGATCGGCAATGGGTTTTTCGGAAAACAGATAATCGGTGAGCTCTTCGGCGAATGGTTTGTCGTTCCGACGAATCCATTCTATCAGCATGGCCGCGTGCTCCTTTTCTTCATCCCGGTTGTGGGCCAGGATGGCTTTGAGATCTGTGTCCCGGCAAATATCGATTCGCTGGTTGTACCAGTCCACTGCTTCAAGTTCCTCGACCAGGGAGATGATGGCTCGGTGCATGTCTTTGGTGTTTTCTGACAACTGTGAAAACGGTTCGTGTAAATTTTCATGGGCCATGGCGTTCCTCTTTTTCATTGAATTGTATGGTTCATGGTTTTTCATCATCTGCGCTGCAGGACAGATGCATGCTGTGCTTCAGTTTAATTTAAATCACGGATGCGGTAGACGGGACAATGGATGAAAGCGTGTAGTTTGCGATGGGAAATTCTGTATTACAGAGCTTTAACTTTTTTTTGAGCTTCAGTGTCTGGGTCTGTGGCGGCGACCCCGGTGGAGGGCATCCGTGATCCGTTCCGCGAGTTTGACCCTTTTTCCTGCCGGTCGGAGACCGGACCCCTTCCGGAAACCAGACGAGGCTGTGGCCGAGCCGAAGAACTGCAGCTGCGGTTTTCAGGGCGGAAAACACCGGTTACCAGACATCGGTTCACACGGAACAGTG
>JAABTO010000004.1 GCA_011389835.1 Desulfotignum sp.
GAGAAACCGACTGGCCCGCGCTTTTCATGGATCGAAACGGTCAATCCCGTCCCGGAAGGATTCTGTTCGCCACCCCGTTTTCCGATGATTTTCTGATTGTCCGGCATCATCTGACCCATCGGATCAACACCGCCCTGTACCAGGCCGAAGCCACGGATGAAGCCATGGCTGTTGTGGCGGATGTCCGGCCGGATCTCATCCTGATCAACCACCAGTTGAAGGACGGATCCGGGCTGCACCTCCTGGAAAAACTGATCCGCCTGGAGACCCGGGCACCCCTGATCTTCACCGTGGACCTCAACCATACCGATGCCGGGGCCGCTGCGGTTGCTTCGGGGGCCCAGACATTTCTGATTCTGGAACAAACCTCGGGCACGACTCTGGCAGACACCATTCAGCATTCCCTGGAACAGGTGCGGATGACCCATAAAGTCCAGGGTGCCATGGACCGCATCGAACTGATTTCCAGAAGAGACCAGCTCACCCGGCTGTTGAACCGAAGCGGATTCAACCAGACCCTGGCTGTAGAGATGGCCGGCGCCAGACGGTATCATCTGCCCCTTTCCATTATGCTGGCCGCGATAGACCAGTTCAAAGAATTCAACGATACATTCGGACACAAAACCGGAGACGAAATCCTGACCGCCTGTGCCGCCAGGATCAAAGCCATGGTCAGAGACGAAGACGTGGTATGCCGGTTTGCCGCCGATAAATTTGCCATTGTACTGCCCAATACCGGTTTGGACCGGACCCGGATTCTGGCGGAACGACTCCGGCTGAACATTTTTGAACACCGGATGCAGATCGGCACCCGCATGCTTCACCTGACCGTCAGCATCGGTACGGCCAGTTTTGAAGAAGCCCGCACGCCTGACGACTCTTCCCTCAGTTTGCCCGGGCTGGTTCAGCAGGCAATGAATGCACTGAACCGCTCCATCCAACAGGGAGGCAACCAGATCCAGTCATGACACCGTCGGAGATAAAAAAAATTGAGGACTGGGCTGCATTGCAAAATCACGATCATTGTATTTCTCTGTCCTGTGCCGACCATCGGCAACAGCCTGAATTTGAGGCGTTTGCATCCGAGCTGACCCGTTCGGCCCCGTGTGTCCGAGTCAGTTTTCTTGACCGGCCGTGTCGAATTCCCACCTTTTTTCTTGCCGACAACATCGGTTTCAGCGCGCTGCCACTGGAAAAAGAACTGCCGCCGTTTCTGGAAGCCCTGACTTTTATGACGGACCCCCGGCCTTTACCGGAAAATATACACATGCGGCTGAAACAGATTATTCGTCCCTGTCACCTGACGCTGTTCATTGCCGTCCAGTGCCCCCATTGTCCGGACATGGTCAGAAACCTGATCCCGCTGGCGGTCGGATCCAAAAACATTTTTCTGGATATTATCGACGGCTCACTGTTTCCGGAAACGGCAGAAGAACGCCGGGTACTGTCCGTGCCCTGTTTGATTCTTGAACCGGACTTCAGATGGACCGGGCATGTCGATCCCGAAGAAATCCTGACTCAGATGATAGAACGAAATCCTTCCCGGCTCAGTGCGGGGACATTCAGACAGATTCTGGAACAGGGAGAGGCGGACTGGGTCTGCCGTCAGATGATTCAGGCGAATACGCTTTTTCAGGGATTCATGGACCTGTTGGTGCACCCGGAATGGTCGGTACGGCTGGGCGCCATGGTGGTGGTGGAAAACCTGGCTGAAAACGCCCCGGAACTGGCGGCCCGTTTGTGTCCGGTTCTCATGAACGCGTTTGACGATGTGTCAGACATTTCCATTCAGGGGGATATTTTCTACGCACTGGGAGAGGTGGGCGATCAGACAACTCAGGTCTGGATTGAAAAAAAAATGCCCGGCCTGACCCATCCGGACCTGAAGGATGCGGCGCAGGATGCGCTGTCTGCCATTGAGGACCGTGTGTAACCCCCTGTCAAATCCGGGCGGGTTGACAGACTTTTTCATTTGGGGTATCTCCCTGTCATGGAAAATCTGATTCATCAATTCAATCTGGCGGATCACCCGGCCGATATGGCTAAATTGACGGCCCTTGACATCGGACTGGCCTCATTCATATAGCGTAAACAGTCGAGGATTTAAAAATGACTTCCCAAGGCACACCCCGTTTTTCCGATGTCTCCCCAATGCTGCGCACCTGTGTCGGTCCTGACGGCCGGTTCCGGGTGGGCAGACACCAGCCGGATTTTTCGGTGGTCAACCTTCGGAAAAACGATTTCATCGCCCGGCTGGGCCAGCAGTCCGACGGCACCCCGGTCTGGAATCACGTCAATTTTCCAGAAACCGATATCCGGGAACCGGCCGCAGACACGATCTATGAAATTTTCAACCCCCTGCCGTTCCGGGGAACCACGTTCATCAATTCCGCCTGGGCCGATCCCAAAGCCGGGCAGCCTGAAAAGATACGGATTGCCGCCACCTCTCCCTGTTCGCTGTTTGACGGGCTGGAGGCATTTCAACCCAACATGGCGCAAGACGATAAAATCCGGCTGTTGGCGGCACTTCCCCATCCACTGAAACTGGCACTGGCCCAGGTATCTTCGGACCCTCAAGAACTGTGCGCCCTGGCCCGACATGCCGGCACCCTGTTGTTCGAGCCCGGCAGAAACGTCCCCTGGGGCATGGGATTCACATCAGACCGGCAGGGAAAACCGGTGCCCGATATCCGGTTTCCGGATCTGTTCGACATTCTGGTCAACAATCCCCATCTGCCAGATGCTTACAAAACCGCCATGGTGCTGCAGCCCGGAATTCAGGGAACCAGTGAAATCGTAGGTGAATACACGGGAGATCATACCCATGTGTTTGAATACCTGCGCCGCAACTCCTATATTCCCTGGGGTCATTTTGCCGCAAACATGGCCCACGACCGCATTCGATACCGGGCCCGTGATCTGACGGTCGAAGATATCCGGGGATTGCGCCATCTATACTACCAGCGGATCTATTGCCGGGTGGCAAAACAGCTGCAGATTCCTTTGCCCAGACATCGGACCGGACTGTCGGTCGAAGATCTGGAAACCCTGAGGCAGGCCATCATAACGGCCGTGGAAAACGGCGGCGGATCAGAGCTGCAGTTCAACGGGGCGTTGTGGGGATGGAATTTCGGGTTCGGGTCTGCCGCCTCGGGACACCGGCTCCATGCCTCCCATCAGATGATTCACCAGCAGAACGCGTTGGTTCCCCGGCAGATGAAAGACGAACATGGAAATCCACTGCCATGCTTTGCCTGTGGTGATCTGGTCTCCGACTTTATCCGGATTTTTGAAACCACCCATGACAGACCCTTTTTCAATGCTTATATTGATGCCATGATTCACAACCGCCGCACAGATGGAGATGCAAGAAAAGAGGCATCCCTGATCATCCATGAAGATGACCATGTAATGCTGTTCGTTCCCAAGGCCCAGGTGAGCGAATGGGAACTGCAGGTTATGACCCGTTCCCGGATTCCCCATGTGCTGGCAGCGGATACGGCAGTAAGAGACTCGCTGGATATGGCTATTTTAAAAACAGTGAGGACGTTGGAAAACCTGGGGGCATCTTTGGTCACGGGCATTGAACTGTCTGCACGGTTTGATGAATCCCCGTCGAACCAGCACCTGATCTACAGTTTCATCCCCCGGCTGCCCTATGCACCGCCCACTTTTTCCGAAGCTCAGCTGCGGTGGATCACCGGGGTGTATCCGGAAGATCTGGCACGGGCCTGCCGCAATATGCTCACTTGAAACAGTCCACAGGGAGGTGTCCGTGATCCTTCATGATTTCACGTATGAATGGGATGGAAAAAGCGCAACCGGTAAAAAACCGATTTCGTGGTGGCCGGGATGCTACCGTATAAGAATCATCCGGCTGGGGCAGGAAGATGACACGCTCAAGTACCTGTTTCCCGTTGCCGTGGTTTTCAAGCCCGTCAAAACCAAAGCGGTGATGAACACCTCTCTGGAAAATTACATCCACTATTTTGCTGAAGAGATCAGCCGGCAATACCAGTTGGAACCGGCCAAGGTGTTGTGGATCAAACTGGGGGACCCGGTGAGGGTGGCTCAGCTGAAACCGGAAAGAAAATTGTCGGGCGAGGCGCTTTATTCTGTTTCCTGGCGGCCGGTCCGGCCCAATGAAATGGCGGTTATCGAGCCGGACCTCACCGATTTTTAGTTACACCACCCCCTGATCCATCATGGCTTCCGCCACTTTGACAAATCCGGCAATGTTGGCGCCGTTCACATAATTCCCCGGTGTGCCGTATTCTTCAGACGCCGCCAGACACTCGCGATGGATATGCTGCATGATCTTTCTGAGCCGCTCTTCCACTTCCTGGCTGTTCCACTTGATCCGCATGGCGTTCTGGGCCATTTCCAGACCGGAAACGGCCACCCCACCGGCATTGGCCGCCTTGCCCGGGGCAAACAGGATTTTGTGATCCAGGAAAATATCGATGCCTCCCAGGGTCGTGGGCATGTTGGCTCCCTCGCAAACCACCTGAATCCCGTTGTTGATCAGATTCTGAGCGTCAAGCGCATTGATTTCGTTCTGGGTGGCTGAGGGGAACGCGCAATCCGCCTTGTGGTTCCACAAGGGGTTGTGATCTGCCGACGGATTGAATTCCGTGTACACCGCTTCCGGATATTTCTCGGCATATTCCCGGATACGGCCTCTTTTCAAATTTTTGAGATACTTAATATACACCAGTTTGTCCGCATCGATCCCTTTTTCATCATAAATATAACCGGTGGAGTCCGACATCGTAACTGCTCTGGCACCTAAGTGAAGGAGTTTTTCCGCGGTATACTGGGCCACGTTTCCGGACCCGGATACCAGACAGAGCTTGTCTTTGAGCGTCTGGTTCCGGCTGACCAGCATCTCCTGGGCAAAAAACACGGCTCCGTATCCCGTGGCTTCGGGCCGGATCAGACTGCCGCCCCAGTTGAGGCTCTTGCCGGTGAGCATGCCGCTGAACTCGTTTTTCAACTTTTTGTACATGCCGAACATGTAGCCGATTTCCCGGCTCCCGACCCCGATATCCCCGGCCGGCACATCCCTGTCCGGCCCCAGGTGCCGGAACAATTCCGACATAAAGCTCTGGCAGAACCGCATCACTTCATTGTCGGATTTGCCTTTGGGATCGAAATCCGCGCCGCCTTTGGCCCCGCCCATGGGCAGGGTGGTCAGGGCGTTCTTGAACACCTGTTCAAAAGCCAGAAATTTGAGAATAGACAGATTCACGGAGGGATGAAACCGCAGTCCCCCTTTATAGGGACCGATGGCAGAATTCATTTCGACCCGGAATCCCCGGTTCACCTGGACCCGGCCCTGGTCATCCACCCAGGGAACCCGGAATTGAATGATCCGCTCCGGTTCCACCATACGTTCCACAATACCGGCATGACGGTATTCAGGATTCCGGTCCAACACCAGCTTCACCGATCCGACCACCTCGGTGACTGCCTGATGAAATTCCTTTTCATAAGGATCCCTGCCACTGATAATATCCATGATTGTCGTCATTTTGCTTCTCCTGTGTCCGTATTTTGTTTACACATGATTCAACTGTTAATCTGCCGGTTCGAACAATGCCTTCATGGCCGGAACAAACGCTTTTTGGGTGGATGCCACATATGCTTCCCATTCGCTGCCGTGTCGATAAAAAGCCGTGGAAGCCAGTTTCTTGGTGACAATGGCATTTCGGTAAGCCCGCAGCTTTTCCGCATTCATGATGTTCAGAATTGCATCCCTGCCCAGGATTTTCACCAGTACGCCCGGAATATAGGCGGCCATCACCTCCCAGAGAAGGTCTTCATCCGCCAGAATCTCCTCCAGAGAGTCAGCCACCATATTCTGAAATGCAAAAATCTGTTCACTGGTCTGTTCCGACAGCACAAACAACGGCGTATCCGGAGATTTTTCATGAATTTTGAGCAGCATCGCAGTCTCGTTGCTCGCATGGGTGCGCACCAGGTTCAGCATGTCCCGGATCAGGGCCCAACGGGTAGAGACATCCTCCAGGAGCCTTTTTTCATAATCGTCTTCAAACAAAAATGCGGTCAGCACCTCCGCCACCGCGGATGAAAACACGCCGCCCTTGTTGGCTGAAGAATCCTTGATCTGAAGAATGCCGGTCTTTTTGGCGATATACCGACGGGCCGAATCATCAAAAAACACATTGGCCCCTTCCGCAATGAATCGAAGCTCTCTGAACACAGACGTGAACTCCTTGACGTTGCGCTGATTGATGGTGTCTTTGAACCCGCCGCAGGGAATGAAGGCCTGGATATCGGCCTGTTCAATGAATTTCCGGTTGGCCGGATCCGTAATGAAATTGCGGTGGAACATGGCGCCGTCCGCCACAAGTGTGCCGTCCGGCAACGCGATGTTCTTCCCTTTCAACGGCACCCGGAACCCGTTGGGGCTCAATTTTTCCTCCGGAAATGCCAGGGAATTAACCCGGGGATTGGTATGGCGCATGAACGCGATTTTCATCAGGGCCTCCTTGTCCAGCCCTTCCGGATCGAACAGAATGGATCCGCCGTCAATCACCAGGCAGATTTTCCCCCTGTAGCACTGAATTTCATTGCTGCCCAGATCCCCGTCCGGACCGCCGGTCATCATCAGGTTCAGATCTTCCTCTTTGGCATCACTGTAAGCGATCAACGTCCGGAACGCCCCCATGACCGAGGTGGTGGTCATGCCGCTGGTTTCCACCTGTCCGCCGATTTCTTCATAAATCCGGTCCATCTCCGTGGTGGTGACAATGGGATCCCCGTTGATGAGCAGTTCCGTGCCCGACTTTCCATGCGGCACCAGCCCGAAAAGATCCTGATTTTTGAGCATGCCGTAAGTGTCGTGGGGAATACCGAAGCTCTTGCCTGTGGTGATGGTGCGCCAGTAGGCGTATCCCCGCTCCTTTGCCCGGAAGGCCACGGCGTCCATCAACGGGGCCGTGCCTTCATCCGGACCGAAAAACACCATCTCGGGCCGGCCGTAATAGTCTTTGACCCGGGCATCGGTCAGCATCAGATCCATGATGCCTTCAGTATAGTCAAACAACGCATCCATACTGTAATGGGCATAAATCGGATGGGGCACCACCACGCCTTTGGAACCGCTTTCACAGATATCCTTGTGTTTGAGGCGCTGGGCCTTGGGTCCCAGAGCATAGTTGAGAAGCACGGCATTGTCCAGTTCCATGGCATGGTTGGCCGGGGTCACCCGGATCAGGCGCAGGCCGCCTCTGGCAATATCATCGGCCCGAAGATGGGTGCCTGTGGAATAATGGCCGTTGACAAAGAAAAGGCCGAACACGAAATGTTTGAATACCAGGGGATCCAGCACCTGATTGGTCAGCCGGAAGGAAAACGACCGTTTTTCCGATTTGTAGAAATTGGTTTTCAAACAGCAGGACACCAGTTTGAACATAAATCTGAACACATCATACCCCAAAGGGTCATCCATGAACCGCACCGCCAGCAGCTGATCAAATTCTTTTGCTTTGATCTCCAGCCGTTCCGCTGTCAAATCCCCGGGGCTTTCCGGGTTGAACTTGGCATCAAACAGCTGGAACAAAAACCGGACCAGATCCGGATGGGCCATGGCGGTATCCAGAATCATGTTGGACACATAAGTGAACTTATTGGATTCATGAATCCGTGCGGAAAACGCTTCCTGATGATCCACCGAAGACAGGCTCTCCATGATTTCCCGGTCCGTGCGGGTGCCTTGTTCCTTGAAAATGAACAAATGGGCGAAATCCACGGCATTTCCGGCGAACAGCATCTCCTTGAAGCTGATAACGCCGTCCACGTAAGGCTGAGTGATCCGGCTGACGCGAAAACTCAAAAAGGCCTGCAGGTCTTCAATCAACGGCGCTTCCTGATTCCTTGACAACTCACCTGCCACATACAGAGAACAGATGGAGGTCGGCACCCGGGTTTCTGTAAAATACGGCTCCCAGTACGCCCGGGTAATGATCAGGCCGTGATCGGCAAACAGCTTTCTCAGCACAGGCAGCTGGGGGCGTTCAAAATCCGAATTGAACATAAACCGGATTTCACCGATATCCGACAGGTTGAACACTTCCACAAACGGCGTGACATGTTCGCTGACCTGAGTCAAAAATTTTTCATACCGGTTACGGGTCAACCGGGGGATGGCGGTGTAATCCTTATTCCGGTTGAACAGAAACCGGGATTCCGTAAAATCTGCGTCCGGATAATCCTTCACGGTTTCGGGCCGGTACACATAGGTGTAATATTCTTTTTCCGGATTGTAGTAATATTCCCTTCGATGCCCGGCCAGCATTTTGTCCAGAACCCGTTCCATCCGGTCCCGGGTATCTGCCGTGGCAATCCGTATCCGCTGAACATTGCTGTCCTGGGTCAGATCAAAATCGATATCCGCCACCCAGGAATGGAGCACACCCTTGTTTCCCCTGAAATAGATGCCTTTGGCAATGGAGGCCAGAATGCTTTTTAATGATTCCTTGGTAATGGTTTCAAAAAAATAAACAGGAAAACCCAGATCATTGAGAAGGATGCCGGCAGCCAGGTTGATACAGTTGGCGGTGATCAGACCTTCCGACGACAGATCGATTACGGCCTCGTACAGCAGGCTGGGATTCAGGTTCACAAGTTGTGCCTTATCGATGATATGGGCCCCTGCAGAGGTGCCTGGGTCACCGCTGGTTGTAATTTCCATTTAACTCTCCTGTCAGTTGATGATAAACCGTTCCTTCCGGTTTGCTAGTATACTCTTATTCACGCAGGGTCAACCCAAATCCGTTTTTTTCATGAAACGCAAAAATATTGAAAGACCCGGCATCACAGATTTCCATGGCGCTTTCACGTATTGACTTCAGGAAAAAACAAGGATATTTTGCAGCTTTTGATTCTGTGTCCGGCAGTTTATACTGGCTTTGCCGCAAAATATTTTGAATCCTTTTTATGATTTATTGATTGACACCCGCACCCATGAGCTCTGACATTGAACAGATTGCTTTAACGGAAACCATTTATTCGGTTCATCTGACGCATTTGCCGCTGATGCCGGCCATATTCTGCCGGTTGCTGATTTCAGCACTTGGCAAACAGTTTCGGCTTCCGGGTCCCGGCCCGGTGACAAAGGCACGGCTGCACCTGAACGGGGTGATCCCGGATCGACAGCGGATTGATCGATACTGCCGGGTATGTGGATTTTCCCATGCGCCGGATGGCCCCATTGTTCCCCCGGGTTTTCTCCAGACCCTTTTCATCGGCCTGCTGGGACGTTACATTACGTCGGATTTTTTTCCCATCAATCCCATGGGACTGATTCAGACCGGCCAGCAGTTTGAATCCCGAAGCCCGGTCCGGATCAATGATCCCCTGGATCTCTCCTGTACGCTTGAAGATATGACAGTGACCGCCAAAGGAATCTTTACCCGGTTTCTTCTGGAAATATATCGAGAAAACCAGTTGGTCTGGCAGGGAATTCCCACCTATCTGACCCGGATCCCTTCACGGGCAAACCGTGTCCGGAAAACGCGTCAGGACCGCCCTCTGCCGGCCTTTATGACGATTCACGTCCCTTCAGGTACGGGACGGGAATATGCCCGGGTATCCGGGGATTACAACCCGCACCACCTGTCTGACGTCACGGCCCGCATCATCGGATTCAAACAGGCAATGGTCCACGGTATGTGGAGCCTGGCGCGGACCCTGGCCTGTCTGGAACGATCCACAAAATTTGCGTCCCCCTTTTTTGTGGAAGCGGCTTTCAAGCTGCCGGTATACATGCCCGCCACATTGCGTGTGGGAAGCAAACAGGTGATTGCAGGTGACGGTCGGCACCAGGTATTTTTCGATCTTCGGGATGCCGTCACCCGGCGGCCTCATCTCAAAGGCCGGGTCATACACCCGGGAAAGATGTCATAATCCGTGCTGGGATCTTTATTTGCCCTGGGTTCCGCTTTTTTCTGGGCCTGTGCCGTCATTTTATTCAAAAAAAGCGGGGAAACGTTTTCCCCCATTTCTTTGAACATCTACAAAAGTGTGGTGGGGCTTTTGCTGGTCAGCGCCACCATGCTGCTTCTGGGTATCCCGTTTTTTCCGCAACAACCCCTGAACACCTGGGTGCTGCTGTCTCTGTCCGGATTTCTGGGCATTACCCTGGCGGACCTGTTTTTCTTTATCGCCCTGAACCGGCTGGGCGCCGGCATGGCCGCCATTGTGGAATGCCTGTACCTGCCCAGTGTGCTGATCTTTTCCTATCTGCTTCTGGATGAACATTTGAGTGCTGGCGGGATTCTGGGGGGCCTGCTGGTACTGGGGGCGGTTCTGGTGGGATCGATACAGAAAAAAGAGCTGCCCCTGGCATCGGATATTCCCGCCATCTCCCGCCTGCCTGCCGTCCTTGCTGGGATCATGGCCATGATTTTTCTGGCGCTGGGCATTGTGATCATCAAGGAGATTCTCACCCATACCGATGTGTTCTGGGCAACCCTGGTGCGCCTGGCCGCCGCCATCGTCACGCTGGTGATTCTGTTGGCCTGCCACCCGGGAAGACAGCGATTGCTTGCGGAACTCAGATGGTCCGGATCCTGGCTGGTGGCCCTGCCCGCATCCATCTGCGGCAATTACATCGCCCTGCTTCTGTGGGTCGCCGGCATGAAATACACCACAGCATCCCGGGCCGCCATCCTCAATCAGATGTCCACCATCTTCATTTTTATTCTGGCCGCCGTTTTTCTGAAGGAAAAGATCACAAACAACAAAGGGATGGCCATCATGATGGCCATCTCCGGCGCACTGCTGACCATATTCACCTGATGAATGCCAGATCGGATTCATCCTTGAAAATGCCCCGCACACCACCTGGTTTCGATCATGACCCCCTGTCTGGTTACACATAAATGCTTGACTATTTCAATGGTTTTCGTCTAAATAAGCCCATAAAATTCATACATGTATCAAGGAGTTTCCATGACAAAAAAAAAAGTGGTTCTGGCATATTCGGGGGGACTGGACACCTCGGTCATCCTGAAATGGCTGCTGGAACAGGGATATGAAGTATTCGCATACATGGCCAATATCGGCCAGCAGGAAGATTTTGAAGCGGCCCGCCAAAAAGCCCTGACAATCGGGGCCTCGGATGTGTTCATCGAAGACATGCGCAAGGAATTTGTCACCGATTATATTTTTCCGGTGTTCAAGGCCAATGCCCTGTATGAAGGCCGGTATCTTTTGGGAACCGCCATTGCAAGACCTTTGATTGCCAAAAAACAGATCGAGATTGCAAACAGCGTCGGCGCCGCGTATGTGTCCCATGGTGCCACCGGCAAAGGCAATGACCAGGTCCGGTTCGAACTGTCCTATTATGCACTGAACCCCAAAATCAAGATCATCTCCCCCTGGAAGAACAAGGACTTTCTGGCCGCGTTCAAAGGCCGGACCGATCTGCTGGCCTATGCGGAAAAATACGCAATTCCCACCAAACAGACCGCGTCCAAACCGTACAGCGAAGACGACAATTTGCTGCACATCTCCCATGAGGCTGGCATTCTGGAAGATCCGGCCCATGAATGCGATGAAAGTATCTACTCCCACACCACAGCCCCGGAAAACGCGCCGGACACCCCTGACCGGATCCGGATCCGGTTCAGGGACGGTATCCCGGTGGAAGTGGAAAACCTGAGCGACGGTGCCTTGAAAACCGATCCCCTGGAACTGTTCGAATACCTCAACCGCCTGGGAAGTGACCACGGCATCGGCCGGCTGGACATGGTGGAGAACCGGTTTGTGGGCATCAAGTCCAGAGGCGTCTATGAAACCCCGGGGGGCACTATTCTCCATGCAGCCCACAAGGATATCGAAGGCGTGGCCATGGACCGCGAAGTGATGCGGCTGCGGGACATGCTGGCCGCCAAACTCGGAGAACTGGTATACAACGGATTCTGGTTCAGCCCGGAAATGGAATTCATCATGGCGGCCATGGACAAGAGCCAGGAGCTGATCGACGGGGATGTGTTCCTCAAACTCTACAAAGGCACGGCCTATCCCGTGGCCCGCACCAGCCCGTCCTCTCTGTACAACCAGGATCTGTCCTCCATGGATATCGAAGGCGGGTACAACCAGGAAGATGCCGAAGGATTCATCCGCATCAATGCCATCCGGCTGATGGCCCATAAACGGATTGTCAATCAATGACCCGGCACCCTGTCGACACAGGCATGCCGTCCAGTCCCGGCCACGCCTGCTTTGCATTTGATCTGCCCGGCTGATCTGTTGAATCAGATTCCCAGGCGCTTTTTGATCCCTCTGAACTGATCATAGGTCAGACCCAGGTGGGTGGCCGCTTTTTTCTGATTGAACCGGTTCTGCCGCAGGGCATCCCTGACCCGAAGGGTTTCAAGTGCCTGGACTGCTGGTTTTAACGGCAGGGACACCAAATCCGCCAATGGCTGGTCATCCAGGATTTTTGGCACCGGATCGGTTTCAGGCAGGGACCGGCCCGGTGCCCTGTTTTTTTCATCTTGCCCCTCTTGTTCAAAGGGATTGTCAAACGGATCAAAACAGATCTCATCGATCTTGTGGGTGTCGCTATGGTAGACCGCCCGTTCCACCACGTTTTTCAATTCCCGGACATTGCCCGGCCAAAGATAGGACATCAGGGCGTTTTCAGCCGCAGCTGTCAGTTCCGGCATCGGTTCCTGCCCCAGTTCAAACGCCATGCGGCCGGCAAAATGACGGGCCAGCACCAGAATATCCTCTTTGCGGCACCGCAGGGGCGGCACATGGATCACTTCGAAACACAGGCGGTCCAAAAGGTCCTGCTTGAACGTGCCTTTTTTTGCCATGGCCGGCAGGTCCGCATTGGTGGCGGCCACGATGCGCACATCCACCTCTACCTGCCGGGAGGACCCTACCCGCTCGAATGTCCCGTATTCCACCACCCGAAGAATTTTTTCCTGGACCTCCATGGGAATGGTGCCGATTTCATCCAGAAACAGAGTGCCCCCGGCTGCCTGCTCAAACCGTCCGGCTGTGCGGGTGCCGGCCCCGGTAAACGCCCCTTTTTCATACCCGAACAGTTCCGATCCGATCAGGGTGGGGGTCAGGGCCGCACAGTTCAGGGTCACCAGCGGATTTTCCCATCTTTTGGACAGATAGTGAATCCGGGTGGCGGCCTGTTCCTTGCCGGTGCCCCGCTCCCCGATGACCATGACCGGGCGTTCCACCGGCGCCACCCGGGAAATCCGCTCCTGAAACGCGATAAACGCCTCAGACTGCCCAATAGCCTCATATGTGGCAATTTCAACCATAAAAAATAGATATCCACTGTTTTTTGGCTGATATTACCACTATGCGTTTTTTTTGTCAAGCCAAACAACCCTCTGGAATTACGAAGGATCCTGCCGCAATTCCCCTTTGGCACGCTTTCTGCTCCTTGTCTATGTCACATGCAGGATTTAATTGACCCAACACATGTGACCAATCAAAGGAGAGATATCATGGGAATTTTTACACGATTCAGAGACATTGTATCCGCCAACATCAATTCCATGCTGGACCGGGCCGAAGATCCGGAAAAGCTGATCAAGCTGATGATCCGGGAAATGGAAGACACCCTGGTGGAACTCAAATCCGCCTGTGCCGGCACCATTGCCGACAAAAAAAAGGTATCCCGCCAGATGGAACAGATCCAGGACAAGGAAGCGTTCTGGGAGCAAAAATCAGCCCTGGCCGTGTCCAAAGGCCGGGATGACCTGGCCAGGCAGGCTTTGCTGGAAAAACGGCGGTTCGCCCAGAGAGGCGAGGTTGTGGCACAGGAGCTGGCAGAGTTCGAATCCATTGTGACCCAGTACCAGGATGATATTCAGGAACTGGAAAACAAGCTCAAATCCGCCAGGGAAAAACAGCGCATGCTGGTGCAGCGCCACATCCGGGCTCAGCGCAAGAAGCAGGCCCACGAGGAGATCCGGCGCATGGATTCCGCCCAGGTGGTGCAAAAATTCGATGAAATGGAATCCAATATCGAGCGCATGGAAGCGGAGGCGGATCTGGTGAACTACGGAAAAAAGTCCGACCTGGAAGAAGCGTTTGAGAAACTGTCCACCGACGATGATATCGAACGCCAGCTTCAGGCATTAAAATCCTCCCAAACCCGGCCGAAAAATGATACACTCAGCAACTGAATTTTCAACCCAAAGGAGATGATTGATAATGAATGGTTTGCTGATCC
>JAABTO010000005.1 GCA_011389835.1 Desulfotignum sp.
AAGCCAGCAGGCACAGAACCACCCCCAGCCCCCGCAGGATCACCACATAGGCCCGGCCCTTGATGACCGCCCTGGACCGGGCCACCACCAGGGCCAGGACCACCTTGGATCCCACCAGAAACAGATAGAACCCGGCAATAAACGCGCCGGCCGCGGCCGTGTTCACGGCCAGGGCCCGGTGCACCAGAGGCGCTCCCACCGTCATCCAGAACAGATAGGGGTGGGGGCTCAGCACATTCACCAGTACCCCTTTGGCCAGTGCGTTGTAACTGGGCATCTCCGGATCGATGATGAGTGCCCGGGTTTTCACCGCATGGATCCCCATGCGGAAAACCACCGCACCCCCCACCAGAGAAATACCGCCCAGCACCGCCTCGAAACCGGTCATGGTGGACAAAATCCCCACCGACACCAGTACAATGGGCAGATCACTGATCAGCGGCGCCAGGGCCACCCGGATTCCCGCCCCCACATGATACCGCAGCGTCTCCGATACCACCAGCGCGAGCAGCGGCCCCGGCGCCAGCCCGGCGGACAGGCCCAGCACCAGCCCCATGAGCAGGAAATGAGTCATTTGATGAAATCAGCCGTGTGACACACCGGTTTACAGGATCTCTCTGGCCGCTTGAATCAGATTGTCCTCATCCGGAATGAAAAACTTTTCCAGAGGGGGGCTGGCCGGGACCGGAATGTCGGGTCCGGTCACCCGTCTCAGGGGTGCTTTGAGATATTTAAACCCTTGTTCCATGACCACGGCGGCGATTTCACCGCCAAACCCGCCGGTACGGGTGGCTTCATGCAGCACAATCAGCCGGCCGGTTTTTTTTACCGACGCAAGAATGGTGTCTTTATCCAGCGGGGTCAACGTCCGCAGATCCACGATTTCGGTTTCAATATTTTCCTGACTGAGTTTTTCCGCGGCTTTCATCGCCACCCCCAGCATACCGGACCACGTGACCACGGTCAGGTCTTTGCCCGGCCGTTTGATCTCGGCTTTTCCCAGAGGGATGAGATAGTCATCCTCAGGTACCGGCATTTCAGCAAAATAAAGGCCCATATGTTCAATGAAAATAACCGGGTTGTCATCCCTGATGGCCGATTTTAAGAGCCCTTTGGCATCGGCCGATGTGGCGGGCATCACCACCTTGAGTCCGGGGCAGTGGGCGGCCCAGGCCTCCAGGTTGTGGGAATGCTGGCATCCGGCGCCGAACCCCGCGCCGCTCTTGATCCGGACCACCAGCGGAAACGATGACTTGCCGCCGGACAGATACCGAAGCTTGGCAGCATGGTTGACGATCATATCCGACGCCAGAGTGAAAAACGGATTGAACATGATTTCAATCACCGGCCGAAGCCCGGCTTCGGCCGCACCCACAGCCAGACCGGCAATAGCGGCTTCAGAGACCGGTGTGTCTTTCACCCGTTCGGGACCGAACGCTTCGAGCAGACCGAAGGTGGGGAAAACGGGGTTGTCATGAATACCGACCCCAACCCCCTCTCCGGCAATAAACACATTGGGGTCTCGATGCATTTCTTCTCTCAGGGCCTGGTTGACGGCCTGTCCCAATCCTAATTTCTGCATGATTCTATTCCTCGATTCTTTTCCATGGTCTCACCAGGTTACGCATACAGGTCTTCCAGGGCGTCCCGTGCTTCTGGAAAAGGACTTTCTTCGGCAAACCGCACCGCTTCAGCCACGATGTCTTTTGCTTTGGATTCCATTTCCTGCAGCTCGGCAGCGGTGATAACACCTGATTCAACGAGTTCTTTCCCGAGTCTGGAGATGGGATTTTTTCCCTGCCAGGCCTTGATTTCGTCTTTGGGCTGATAATGCTGGGGATCGGATTCCCCGTGGCCGCGCAACCGGTAGGTCTTGCATTCCATCAACGTGGGCCCTCCCCCATCAAGCGCTCGCTGTCGGGCTTTCAAGGTAGCTGCATACACCGCCGGCGCATGGTTGCCATCCACAATAACTCCCGGCATGCCATAGCTTTTGGCCCGCTCAGCCACGTCCTTGACCCGGGTATGCGCGTCATAGCGCTGGGCGCCGGCATACACGTTGTTTTCGCACACAAAAACGACCGGCAACTGCCAGAGACTGGCCAGATTCAACGCTTCGTGGAACGATCCTTCATCAGCAGCCCCGTCTCCGAAAAAGCAGACCGTGACCGCTGTCTCTTTTCTGTACTGCTGGGCAAAGGCCCGGCCCACGGCAATGGGCAGCGAGCCCCCCACCACAGTGCTGGTGCAGGGCGCATTGATTTCAGGCACTGCCAGATGAAGGGTCCCGCTCTTGCCCTTGTTACATCCGGTTTGCTTACAATAAATTTCAGCCATGATCTTTTCAGGATCCGCACCTTTGGCCAGAAGATGATGGTGGCTGCGGTGATTGGTGATAATCACGTCATCGAATTCCAGTGCCGCGCAGACCCCGGATCCCACCGCTTCCTGACCGGTGGACAGAATCATCATGCCCGGAATCTTTCCCTCTGTTTTGCACAGCACCACCAGTGAATCTGAGAATTTTCTGGACAGAATCATGGTCCAAAGCATTTCCTTTTTCTTTTTTTCAGATACCTCCATTCCGCCTCCTTATGCGCTCCTGGTCATGGCCGTTATGCAAGCCGGGCCAGGAATTTTGTATCAGTATCTTGTTTTTCTGTAAAGGCTTTTAACCGATCCATGCCGGTCAGGTATTGATCCCGGTTTTTCAGGTTGACTTTTAATCCTGATCGGCATAGGTAAACATTTTGCCAACCTTCAGATAAAAGGTATGTACGGTTTGTCATGAACACGCAGCTTCATTCCCGGCTCACCGGTTCGGTTCACCGCATTGTCGTCAAAGTGGGTTCCGGTGTGTTGACCCGTAAAAACAGCCTGAATACCGACATCATCGCCAGCCTGTCCGGCCAGATCTGCCGGCTGTACGACCGGGGTATCCAGGTGATTCTGGTATCCTCGGGCGCCATGGCCGCCGGTGTCACCAAACTGGGATTATCCAAACGCCCGTCAGGCATTCCCAAACGCCAGGCCGTGTCCGCCATCGGCCAGGCCGACCTGATCCGGGAGTGGGAAAAGGCCGTGGAAATCTGCGGCCGTAAAGTGGCCCAGCTGCTGCTCACAAGGGGAGATCTCACGAACCGGGTCCGGTATCTGAATGCCAGAAACACCATCAACACGCTGTTGAACTGGCAGGTGCTGCCCATCATCAACGAAAACGACACTGTGGCAGTCAAATCCCTGCAGTTTGGAGACAATGACAATTTGGGCGCCATGATCACCATGCTCATGGATGCAGACCTGATGGTTAACCTCACTGACATCGGCGGGCTTTACGACAAGGATCCCCGGCTGCACAACGATGCGCAGCTCATCCGGGTGGTGGACCATCCGGGGGCCTGGATCGAAGATATGGCCGGCACCATTGCAGGACCTCTGGGCACCGGCGGTATGAGAACAAAGATCACGGCCGCCCGAAAGCTGACCACGGCCGGAATTCCCAAAATCATTGCCTGCGGATTCTCCCCGGATATCCTGCTGTCCATTTTTGAAAACACCTTTGAGGGCACCTATTTTGTTCCCAAAACGGAAAAACTCAACTCCAGAAAAAAATGGATCGGCCTGACCCTGGAGCCCAAGGGACGGATCACCATCGATGCCGGGGCAAAAGATGCCGTGGTCCGGCAGCACAAAAGCCTGCTGCCCTCGGGTATTATCCGGGTGGATGATTATTTTGACGTGGGTGATCCCGTGGAATTCATGGATCAGGACAACAGGATTCTGGGAATGGGTCTGGTGAACTACAATGCCACGGATGTGCTTAAAATCATGGGATGCCAGACCAGTCAGATCAAGGACCGCCTCGGATACCGGCCCTACGATGAAGTGATTCACCGGGACAACCTGGTGATCACCGCCGATCCGGTGTGAACGGATCGACTTTCTCTTTGAAAACCATCGCAACCCAGGGAGAGATTTCCATGACCATTGAAACACAGATAGTCGACATTGCCACCGCTGCCGGAAACGCTGCCAAAATCATGGCAGCCGTTCCCCGAAAACAAAAAGATGCCGCCCTGACAGCCATGGCCGGGCGGCTGAAAAAAAACACCGACACCATCCGAAAAGAAAATGCCAAAGATGTGGCCGCCGCCCGGGAAAACGGGCTGTCTTTCGCCATGATCGACCGGCTCACCATCACGGACACCACCATCACTGCCATGGCCGAAGGACTGACATATGTGGCAGGCCTGAATGACCCGGTGGGCACGTTATCGGATTCCAGCATCCGTCCCAACGGCCTGGAAACCGCCCGAATGCGCATCCCTTTGGGGGTGATCGGCATTATCTACGAATCCCGGCCCAATGTCACCGTGGATGCGGCCGGCCTGTGCCTGAAGGCTGGCAATGCCGTGATTCTGCGGGGCGGCTCAGAAGCGCTGCACTCCAACATGGCCCTGGCACAGATCATTGCTCAGGGACTGGCAGATGCCGGGCTGCCGGCTGCGGCGGCCCAGGTGATCCCGATGCGGGACCGGGAAGCCGTGGATATTTTGTTGAAACAGGAAGCCCTGGTGGATCTGATCATTCCCCGGGGAGGCGAGGGGTTGATCCGGCATGTGGTGGCCCATTCATCCATTCCGGTGCTCAAGCACTACAAAGGGGTGTGCCACGCATATGTGGATGATACCGCTGACCTGGATATGGCCGTGTCGATCTGCGTCAATGCCAAGGCCCAGCGGCCGGGCGTATGCAATGCCCTGGAAACCCTGCTGGTGCATGAAACGATCGCGCCTGATTTTCTGCCGAAGATACACCACGCCATGACCCAGGCCAACGTTTCCCTGAGAGGATGTGAAGCCAGCTGCCGGATTCTGAAACATATTCAGCCGGCCACCCAAGAAGACTGGCCGGCTGAATACCTGGACCTGATTCTGGCCGTACGCGTGGTGCCGGATATGAATGCAGCCATGGCGCACATCGCGGAATACGGATCCAACCATACCGAAGCCATCATCACCACCGATTATGCCAACGCCCGGCGGTTTGTGCGGGAGGTGGACGCATCCCTGGTCATCGTCAACGCCTCCACCCGGTTCAACGACGGCGGAGAACTGGGGCTTGGGGCCGAGATCGGCATCTCCACCTCCAAGCTGCACGCTTACGGCCCCATGGGTATCCGGGAACTGACCACGACCAAATTCGTTGCCTGGGGCAGCGGTCAGATCCGGAACTGAGTCTTGTCTTGTTTACATCCGGTTAGTCCTGGTACTTGAAGGACAGACGGATGTTGGTGCGGAACTGCGCCGGTTTACCTTCCTCGATTTTGATGTCCAGTTTCTGCACCTCGGCAATGCGCAGATCCCGCAGGGATCCGGACGCTTTGTCAATGGCCTTGTTGGCCGCATCTTCCCAGGATGTGTTACTGGCACCTACCAGATCGATGATTTTGTAGACGCTGTCGCTCATGATGTTACCTCCTCTTTGAAAGTGGAATTAAAAAGGACCCCGTTGGCGCGCTAGAAGAATGGCAGTGCTCAAACAACAGAACAGAATGAATTTCAACGCAGTTAGGATAACTATATCCAGGAATGACTCTGGATGTCAAAACATTTTTTTGTGCATCAGCAAGGCCGGGGGGATCACCCGAAAAAGGCCAGCACCAGCCAGGCGACCCCCACTGCCCCCAGGACCGGTACGATGATACCCCCTCTGAACAGACCGTAAACCAGAGTGAACCCCATGCCTGCCAGGGCTGCTGCCGGAAGCTCCGGTGTGGCGGTCAGAACACCGGGGACGATCAACGCGCCGATGGCGGCCACGGGAATCACTTTCAAAAACGCGTTCACCCGGTACGGAATGCGCAGCCGGTTGAGCAGCAGAAAAGGCATGAGTCGTGGCACATAAGTAACGGCGGCCATCCCGAAGATAAGAGGTATCAGAGAATCAGTCACTGAGCATCTCCTTTTTTTCCGGTATGAGAAATGCGCCCACCAGCGCCACCACCAGGATACAGACAATAATGGTCCACCCGGCAGGCAGAAAGTCCAGCCGGATCAGCAGGGTGTTCAAGCCGGCCGACATCACCGCCAGAAAAACCGTCTGTCTGGACGCTTTGAGGGCCGGCAGCAGTATGGCCAGCAGCAGCGCGTACAGGGCCACCCCCATGCTCTGGGTCAGAATGTCGGGCAAAAACCCGCCCAGAACAAACCCGCACACCGTGCCGGACACCCATCCGGACCAGGCGGACAGTTCCAGGAAAAACACGAACCGGGGGGTCAGGCGCTTGTCGTGGAATGACAGCACGGAAAACACTTCATCGGTCACCCCGAACGCCAGGAGAAAATAGGTTTTACGGGCCAGATTTCTCAGCCGCGTAGACAGATACGCGCTCATGAGAAAATGCCGGAAATTTACCAGAAGGGTGGTCAGAATGATGCCGGCCGGACCCATGCCGGTCATCAACAGGTTCAACGCGATGAACTGGCTGGCCCCGGCAAACACCACCGCGGAAAACAAAAACGCCTCCACCAGACTGGTGCCGCACCCTTTGGCCAGAATGCCGAAGGCCACAGCCGCAGGAAAATACCCGATAAATATGGGAATACCGGCCTGCACCGCATGACGGATCTCCATTTTCATCATGCCGGGTGGCTCCGATGCCAGGGTCATTTTACCGGGGCCTTTGGCAGCGACCCTGATCCCGGCCCTTTCAAGTTTTGGTCCAGAAAGGTATTTACGGCTTTGTAATAAGTTTCAAACGAGGAAATGGTGTTATGGCCGGCCCCGTGAACCGGCACCAGTTGTTTGGGACAGGTCAGGCGCTCATACAGGCGATGGGTATGCGCGTAGGGAATCACTTCATCCTCCGGCGCCACCAGCAACAGGGTCGGGGTGACAATCTGATGGGCGAAATCAATGATCCGGTGCCGGTCCTCCAGCACCAGATTCACCAGCCAGGACGGATAATACGCCCCTGCCACCGCCTGGATGCTGTCAAAGGGACAGGTGAGAATCAGTTTACCCAATCCCCGCTCCAGGGCCAGCCAGGCCGCCATGGAGGACCCCAGACTCCGGCCCCAGGCGGCACATTGGGCCGGGTCCAGAGCCAGTTGTTCCGCCATATGATCATAAATGATCAGGGCGTCGGATTTGAGACGGTTTTCAGTGGGGGATCCGGTGCTCTGACCGTATCCCCGGTAGTTGATCAGGACGGCATTGGCGTTCAGGCGGGCGGAAAAATCCGCCAGGTTGCCGGACACCTCCTCGGCATTGCCTCCGAAATAAAACACCGTGGGCAGACGGGCCAAATCTTTTTTCACCAGCCATCCATGAAGTCTGGTTGTCTTTCCCACAGGAATTTGAATCGCTTCCGCTTCCGGGATCCGGGCGGCGATCTGTGCCAGGTATTCCGGATTTGCCTTCACCGGAAAATAGAGCAGTTTTCTGGAAATCACATACCTTGTGAGCAGAAACACCAGCACGGCAATGACCACGATAACAGGAATTCTCATGTCCCCTCCGTTCAGTCTCCTTGTTTTGTGTCGGTAAAATATAACAGAACGCACCGGTTTGAAAGGAAAATCCGGAGTTGTCTTTGGATCCACTTGATTTGGCACCCCTTTTTTAGTAGTAGTGGGGGATCAAAACAACCGGGGGACCCGGCTGATCCGCTTCATGCTCGGATCACAGCCGGTTTTGAACAAAGGAGAGACATGTGAACGTCATCTATCTGGTCATCATTGCCGCCATCGGCGGCATTGCCGTGGCCCTTCAGGGGCAGCTCATGGGAAGCATCGACAAACAGGCAGGCACCCTGGAAAGTGTGTTTGTCACCTATGGGGGCGGGGGATTTCTCATCGGTATCATCATGATCCTGCTGCGGGGCGGGAATCTGTCCGGCCTGTCCCAGGTGCCATGGTATACCCTGTTATCAGGTCCCATGGGGCTGATCCTCATTGCGGCCATCGGATACAGCGTGCCCCGGCTGGGGCTGGTGCCGGCATTCACCATCCTGGTGGCTGCCCAGTTCGCTACTGCGGCTCTCATCGATCAGTTCGGACTGTTCGGGGCCGATATCCGTCCCATCACCCTGTCCCGGGTCACCGGCATGCTGGTGATGTTTCTGGGAATCTGGCTGGTCATGCGATGACAGACCCCTATAGTACCCCCCATACCGCCTGTCCCATCGCCACCCTGTACACCTGCTTCAAGGAAAAATTCGGCATTCCCAGGCAGATGAATCTGGTCCCGGACGCTCCCGGACGTCTGGTGTTTCATCCGGCATATGCCCACATGGACACGGTTCGGGATCTGGAAACATTCTCCCATCTCTGGCTTTTATTTGTATTTCATCAGACCCGGGACAGGGCCTGGTCCCCTCTGGTCCGGCCGCCGCGACTGGGGGGAAACAGAAAAACCGGGGTGTTTGCCACAAGATCTCCTTTCCGCCCAAACCCCATCGGTCTTTCCGCCGTTAAACTGGAAAAGGTGGAACAGACCGGGCAGGGACCTGTCCTGCACCTGTCCGGGGTGGATATACTGGATGCCACACCGGTGCTGGATGTCAAGCCGTATCTTCCCTGGGCCGATGCCATTGCCGATGCAGACAGCGGGTTTGCCGGAAACCGCCCCGATCGCCGTCTTCAAGTGATCTTTTCCAAACAGGCGCAGTTGCAGTGCCAAAAACTCATGAAACAGTTTCCCAACCTGGCCCGGATTGTCACCCACATGCTTGAGAACGATCCCCGTCCCGGCTATCACGCCGGATCAACCGGGAAAAAAGACAAAATATACGGCATGCGTATATTTGACCTGGACGTGAAATGGCAGGTCACAGGAGAACTGGCTCAGGTACTGTCTATGGATTCTATAAAATAACAAACAAGCGCGTTCAAGGGGGTTTTAACTGATCGCAAGGCTATCTTATGCCGGTATACTGCACACCGCAACAGCGATGGCCCCTAGTTCAGATCCCACCCTTCTTCCACCCCGTGGCAGGACACAAAACTGCCGTTGGGTAATTCATTCAGGGGAGGGAATTCTTTCCGGCACCGGTCTCTGGCATACACACACCGGCCGTGAAACACACAGCCTGAGGGCAGGTTCACCGGCGTGGGCACCTCTCCTTTGAGCTTGATATGCTTGGCTTTTTTCTCCCCGACCTTGGGGATGGCGGACAACAGCGCCCGGGTATAGGGATGCCGGGGAGACTCGAACAAATCATTTGCCGAAGCCAGTTCACATACCGTGCCCAGGTAGAGCACAGCCACCCGGGAACTGATGTGGCGCACCACAGACAGGTCATGGGTGATAAACAGATAGGTCAGATCATGTTTTTCCCGCAGGTCCATGAGCAGGTTCAGAATCTGGGCCTGTATGGATACATCCAGAGCAGATACCGGCTCATCCGCCACAATGAAATCAGGATCCAAAATCAGGCCCCTGGCAATGGAGATGCGCTGGCGCTGGCCTCCGGAAAACTCATGGGGATACCGGCCGATCCAGCCCGGGTCCACGCCCACCTGTTCCATGACATAGGCCACCTTGTCAACGGCTTCCTGGGCCGTCATTTTGGGATTATGGAACCGCAGGGGTTCTTCCAGGGTCTGGCGCACGGTTTTTCTGGGATTCAACGATGCATAGGGGTCCTGGAAAATCATCTGCATTTTCCGCCGATAGGGCAGCCATTGTTCATGGGAAAGATGGTCGATGCGCTGGCCGTCATAAAAGACCTTGCCGGCATTGGGCCGGTACAGCCCCAGGATCACCCGGGCCAGGGTGGATTTGCCGCAGCCGCTTTCTCCCACCACACTCAGGGTCTCGCCCTTGTTGACAAACAAAGACACATTATTCACTGCCTTGACAGTGGTTTTTTCCAAATGCACGCCGCCCTTGAAGGCCAGTTGATCCAGAAAACCGCCGGAAATATCAAAATGTTTGTCCACGTTTTCTACAGTCAATAAATGGGTCTGATGCGTTGTCATTGGTTTTATTACCATCCTATTTCATGTGACAGGCAGCCATAATGCCGTTTTGTTTTTCTTCCAGAACCGGGGTTTTCTGGGTGCAGATCTCTGCTGCAAGTTCACACCTGGGATTAAAGGCGCATCCCGGCGGAATGTTGGTGAGGGTGGGCATCATGCCCGGAATCTGCTTGAGATCCTTTCCCGGTTCAATGGTGCCGGGGATGGATCCGATCAGCCCGATGGTATAGGGATGCACCGGATGGTGCACCACGGTTTCCGTGGGGCCGTATTCAATGATCTTGCCGGCATACATCACCGCGATTTTCTCGGTCACCTGGGAAACCACCCCCAGGTCATGGGTGATGAGGATCAGGCCCATTTTCTCATTTTCACACAACTCCTGGAGAAGGTCCATGATCTCTGCCTGGATGGTGACATCCAGGGCGGTGGTGGGCTCATCTGCAATGATAATGGCCGGGTCCGCCAGAAGGGAGATAGCAATGATGATCCGCTGGCGCATGCCCCCGGACAGTTCATGGGGGTACTGAGACAACCGTTTTTCCGGAGACGGGATATACACTTTTTGGAGCTTGTCCAGGGCAATGGCCCGGGCCTGTGCTTTGGATATGTTCCGGTGGGCCTGCAAGGTCTCGATCATCTGGAACCCGATGGTATACACCGGATTCAATGTCATCATGGGATCCTGGAAAATCATGGAGATCCGGTTTCCCCTGATTCTGCGCATCCGGGCAGGGGAATAGGCGGATATCTCATTGCCTTCAAAATGGATGCTGCCCCTGGAAATAAACCCGGGCTTGGAGATGAGATTGATGATGGCAAACCCGGTGACCGATTTGCCGGCACCGCTCTCTCCCACCAGGCCCATGCGTTCTCCCGGATCCAGTGTAAAGCTGGCGCCGTCGATGGCCGTAATATCACCGGACCGCAGGGCAAATTTCACTTCCAGGTCCCGGACTTCTAAAAGATGAGACATTGTAACCTTTGGTTATCCTTTGTATAATTTCGGGTTAAGTACATCCCGGAGCCAGTCCCCCAAAAGGTTGATCACCAGGACAAACAGCACCAGCCACAGCCCCGGCAGCACGGTGATCCACCAGGAACCGGAAAAGAAATATTCCTGCCCGGACCGGATCAAAGAACCCAGGGACGGTTTGGTCACGGGCATGCCCAGTCCCAGAAACGACAGGGCTGCCTCACTCATGACCGCATTGGCCACCTGGATGGTGGAAATGACCATCACCGAGGTCAGGGCATTGGGCAGAATATGCCGGAACATGATGATCCTTTGGGGCAGGCCGATCACCCGGGCCGCTTCCACATATTCCTTGTTTTTTTCCCCCATGACCGATGCCCTTATTGTCCTGGCGAACATGGGCCAGTTGGACAGGCCGATGATGATGGTCAACAGCGGTATGGCCATCTGCTCGAAACTGCCGGCACCGAACACCACCTGGAAGATGGCGCTCATGAAGATGGCCACCATGAGGTAGGGAAACGAAAACTGGATATCTGCCAGGCGCATGAGAATGGCATCGGTTTTACCCCCCAGATACCCTGCCATAAGCCCCAGGACAATGCCGATGGCCGCCTGGATGGCCACGGCCCCAAGTCCGATGATAATCGATGTGCGCAACCCGTAAAACATGGTGGACAGCATATCCCGGCCCTGGTTGTCCGTGCCCAGGGGAAATTCCACAGATCCGCCGTCCATCCACATGGGGGGAATTTCAGAATTCATGATATCTATATTGGCGGAATCATAGGGGTTCATGGGAGAGATCCAGGGCGCTGCAAAGGCAATAACCAGAAAGATTACCAGGACGGCAAAGCTTGCCATGGCCACCATGTCCCGCCGGAAACTGTATAGAAAATACGACGCTTTAAACTGCTGAAATTTTGTTTTCATTTGGTTCCTGCTATCCTGACCGTGGGATTGATAAAGCCATAGAGTATATCCACAACCGTATTGACCACCACAAACAACGCGGCCACCACCACCAGATAGGCAATGAGCAAAGACAGATCCGCCCGGTTCACCGCCTCTAAAAACATGAATCCCATGCCCGGCCACTGGAACACCAGTTCCGTGAGCAGGGTAAAGGCAAACATGATCCCGATCTGGACCCCGAACACCGTGATCACCGGCAGAAGGGTGTTCTTGAACGCATGGACCAGCCAGACCCGCCGGGGGGACAGCCCTTTGGCCCAGGCATATTTGATATATTCGGTTTCCAGCACCTCCATCATTTCAGAACGGATCAGGCGGATGAACAGGGGCAGCATGAGCGTGGACAGGGAAATACAGGGCAGAATCAGGTGCTTGAGCCCGTCAATGGTCAAAAGCCCGGTCATCCAGATGCCGTTGCCGAACAGGTCAACGGTCTCCCCCCGGCCGTAGGAGGGCAGAATCCGCCAGTGCACTGCAAACAGATAGATCAGCAGGATGGCGGTCAGAAATACGGGCATGGACACGCCCAACGTGGAAAAGCTCATGGTGAACCGGGACAGCCAGCTGCGGGGCTTTAACGCGCAATACACCCCCAGGGGCAAAGACAGCACCATGATGATCAACGCAGTTCCCAGAACCAGTTCGATGGTGGCGGGGGCATGGTTTATAATGACCTCGAGGTTGGGTTTGTTGTACAAAAAAGACCGTCCCAGATCCCCTTTGGTCACGGCATTTTTGACAAACCGGGCGTACTGGAAAAAAAACGGGTCATTGAGCCCCATTTTGTCGGCGATCTGTTGCCGCTCTTCCGGGGTGACACGCTCGCCCACCAGGTCTCTGACCGGATCCCCAAACTCTTTTTGTATGGCAAACACCACCAGGCTGATGACCAGCATGACCACCACTGCCTGGAGGATTCTGCGTATGATAAATGCAAACATGGGATGATATCTTTATCCAAAAAGGGTAACACTGCCGCCCCGAAAAGATTGGTCCGGAACGGCAGTGACTGGTCAGGCCGCAAGCAGCCGTTTGGTTACAAGGCAGCCGAAACTGCTTATTCAATCACCAGGTCTCCGATATACGGAAAATTCTGGGCATTGATGACCGGTTGCGCCCGGACGTTCTTTTTGACGCCATAGGAATGGTTCTGCCAGTGAAACGGCACAAACGCGGCATCATCATACAGAATCTGCTCGATCTCCTGGAGCATGGCAGTCCGTTTTTCCACATCGGTTTCCGACTGGGCCGCAATGGTCAGCTCATCCACTCTGGGATTGCAGTAGCCGCTGTTATACTGCCCGTATCCGGTTTCCGCATTGGGGCACATCATGAGAAATTCGGAAAAGTTCCCGGAATCTTCGGTGTCGGAATGCCACCCGATCATCATCATGTCCGCGGCCCGGGCGTCGAACTCATTCCAGTACTGGGCCTTGGGCATGGTTTTCAAATTCACCTTGATGCCGATTCTGCCCAGCATCTGGGCCGTGGCTTCAGCAATCTTGGCATCATTGACATACCGGTTGTTGGGGGCCATCATGGTGATCTCAAACCCGTTTTCATACCCGGCTTCTTTCATGAGGGCTTTGGCTTTGGCCAGGTCATACCTGGGGGTAAGGGTTTCCTTGTATCCGAGATAGCCTTTGGGACCCTGCTGGGCCGCCACTGTGGCCGTGCCTTTCATGATCTGTTTGACGATGCCTTCGTTGTTCACTGCATGGACAATGGCCTGGCGGACCCGGACATCCTTGAACGCCTCCACCCGGTTGGGGTTCATCTGAAAAGTGATGATCCGGCCGCCGTTAATGTTCACCAGTTTGACCTCGTCATCGGACTGGATTCTGGCAAAGTCCTGGGGGGGCACCGGAGAGATCCAGTCCACGCCGCCGGACAGCAGGGCTGCCACCCGGGTGGCGTTTTCCTTGATGGGGCTCAGGATGAATTCGGTGACATTGCCCGGGCTGTTTGTGTCCCAGTAGTCGGCAAACCGTTTCATTTCCAGCACCACGTTGTGCTGGCGATTGGTGACAATAAAGGGCCCTGTGCCGGACGCGTTGTTCAAGGCAAAGGATTCACCGATTTTTAAAATTGCATCCTTGGGCTGGCCGTTTTCATCTGTACCGGTGTAAAATTCGGAATCCATGGCAAAGAAATAGGTAGCCATATTGAGCACCAGGGGATACGCTTTTTTGGTTTTGATATCCACGGTGTAGTCATCTACGATGTAACATCCGTCAAAGGGTTCCAGCAGGCCTTTGAAGTCCACGCTTTTTCTCATGCGGTCAAAGGACCATTTCACATCTTTGGCGGTAAAGGTGTTGCCGCTGTGGAACTTGACCCCTTTTCTCAGGTGAAAGCGCATGGTCAGGTCATCCAGGCGTTCCCAGCTGGTGGCCAGGCGGGGTTCGAAATCCATGTCCTGGGTCCAGCGGACAAGGGGATCAAACACCCAGTGGGACAGCTGAAGCATGCCGCCGGAAAGCTGCACCTGGGGATCCAGGGATACGGGATCGGCATCCAGCCCCATTTTAAATGTCTTTGCACCGGCAGAAGCGGCAAAAGACACCACCATAAAAATACCTAACACAATCAATAGTAGTTTTTTCATACTCATCCTCCAAATTAGGGTTAATCAACACTCATGAACGCCTGACACAGGTGTGCCAGGTCCGTTACATACACCGCAAAAATCAACTAGTCAGAGGTACCAGAAAACGGTATTCCGGTCAAGCGATATCGTTATTTTGAAAATAATCATTGACACTGACAAAATTCCATGTAATGAATGAGTATTCATTTTATTTGAATCAGGGGTTCACTGCGCCGCCGCCACGGGATCTTTTATGAAAAAAAGGCACAACAATTTATTTTAATTTGATATTAACCATTTTGAACCAATCCTTTAACATGGGCGCTGCCGTTGGAATACTGAAAATTTTTAACTGAGCAACTGTTCAGTGCCTAGAACAGGCATTCACCTCAGGAGGATAATCACATCATGACACAGGTAATTTCAGATCGCCGGGACATCGAATTTGTCCTGCATGAACAGCTCAATGCAGAATCACTTTCCAAAATCCATGGCGGATTTGCGGATTTCAACAAAAAAACCATTGATCTGGTGGTTGCAGAAGCCAGAAACTTTGCCGTCAAGGAGCTGTTGCCGGCCAACAAGGAAGGGGATCAGGAAGGCTGTACCCTGGAAAACGGCAAAGTGACCACGCCGGAAGCGTTCAAACGGCTGTTTGAACTGTTCAACGAAGGTGAATGGCTGGCGGTCACCGAAGACCCGGAATGGGGCGGACAAGGAATGCCCAGAACCGTGGCATCGGCAGTGGCGGAATATTTCAACGGGGCCAATTATCCGTTCATGATGTACCCCGGCCTGACCCAGGGCGCCGGTCATCTGGTGGAACATTTCGGCACCAGAGAACAGAAGGACCTGTACCTGAAAAACATGTACACCGGCAAATGGTGCGGCACGATGCTGCTCACCGAACCCAATGCCGGGTCGGATGTCGGGGCGTTGACCACCAAAGCCACGCCCAACGGTGACGGCACCTATTCCATTGTGGGAGAAAAGATTTTTATTTCCGGCGGGGACCACGATCTGGCAGAAAACATCATCCATCCGGTCCTGGCACGCATCGAAGGCGCACCAGCCGGCACCAAAGGCATCTCATTGTTTCTGGTTCCCAAAATCCGTGTCAATGCCGACGGATCCCTGGGCGAATTCAACGATGTGGTGTGCACCGGCATCGAACACAAGATGGGTATCCACGGCAATTCCACCTGTTCGCTGTCTCTGGGCTCCAAAGGCAACTGCATCGGCACGCTTCTGGGTGAAGAAAACAAAGGAATGAAAGCCATGTTCCTGATGATGAACGCGGCCCGGCTGCTGGTGGGATATCAGGGCTTTGCCTGTGCCACCGCTGCGTACATGTATGCCCTGGACTACGCCAAAACCCGCATCCAGGGCAAGGCGTTGACGGAAATTCTGAACCCGGATGCCGAAGGGGTGCCCATCATTCAGCATCCGGACGTGCGGCGCCAGCTCATGAAAATGAAGGTGTATGTGGAAGGCATGCGTTCACTGCTCTACTTTGTACACTATTGCTCGGATATGGCCAATCATGCGGCCACGGACAAAGAAAAAGCCAAATATCAGGGTTTTGTGGAAATCCTGACCCCCATTGCCAAGGGATATGTCACAGACAGGGCCTTTGAGATCTGCTCCCAAGGTATGCAGGTGTACGGCGGATATGGGTTCATCGAGGAATACCCCATGGCCCAGCTGCTCAGAGACTGCCGCATCACCCTGATCTATGAAGGCACCAACGGAATCCAGGCCATGGATCTGCTGGGCAGAAAACTGGGTCTCAACAAGGGCAAACCCATCATGGATCTGTTCGGGGAAATGCAGAAAACCCTGGCCCAGGCCAAAGAGATTGACAGTATCCAGGGATATGCCGTCAAGGTGGAAGAGGCCGTCAACAAGCTGGCGGAAGTCGCCATGCACATGGGCCAGGCCGCCATGTCCGACAAAATACTGGCGGCATTTGCCAATGCCCATCCGTTCCAGGATGCGGCCGGAGACACGGTGATGGCCTGGATGCTGCTGTGGCGGGCCACCATCGCGGCTCAGAAACTGGAAAAAGCCAAGAAAAAAGACCAGCCCTTTTACCAGGGGGTCATCAAGTCATTAGCGTTTTTCACCGAGACAGAGCTGCCCGTGACCATGGGACGGTTTGCCGCGCTGATGAACACCAGCGGTGCCGCCGTGGACATCGAGGAAACCATGTTTCCTTCATAACCTGTCAAC
>JAABTO010000006.1 GCA_011389835.1 Desulfotignum sp.
GTGAACTGTGCGGCCATCCCCCATTACCTGATGGAAGGCATGCTGTTCGGCACCACCCGGGGGGCGTTCACCGGGGCACTGGACAAACCCGGACTGTTTGAAACCGCCCACAAGGGCACGTTGTTTCTGGATGAACTGCTGGCCATGCCCATGGAGCTGCAGGCCAAACTGCTGCGGGTGATTCAGGAAAAACAGGTGCGCCGCCTGGGGTCGGTCAAGGAGATCCCTGTGGATGTGAAAATCATCAGTTCAGTCAGCCGGGACCCCCGGGTGGCCATCCGGGAAAACCGGCTGCGCACGGACCTGTACTACCGGCTCGGGGTGGTGATGGTCAAACTGCCGCCGCTGCGGGCCCGGCTGGAAAGCATTGGAGAATTGACCGCTCATTTTATCGAAAAATTCAATCAGCGCCTGGGGACGCATGTGCAGGATATTTCTCCAGAGGTCCGGGAGCTGTTTCAGATCTATCAGTGGCCCGGCAATATCCGGGAACTGGAACATCTCATCGAAGGGGCCATGAATCTGGCGGGACACGAGAAAATTCTGGGCATAGATCCGTTCACCCCGGGACTGGACACCCTGGAGCCGATAGCAAACCCGGCCGATGAGGACGGTTCCGACCGTCAGCCATCGGAGAGTCCCCCCACCGGCCTTGTGATGACCACCCGGTCTTCCGGCCTGCCCGACCCTGCCCGACCCCTGGCACAGATCCAGACGGACCAGGAACGAGACGCTGTGTCAGACGCCCTTGCCGCCTGCAATGGCAACGTCACCCGGGCTGCCCGGCAGCTGGGCATATCCAGACAGCTGCTCCATTACAAAATCAAAAAACACCGGCTCTGCCGGGCCGATTTTCTGCCCAGAGACTGAAAATATTTTTTCATAAGAAAAATATTTTTCATAAAACCCGGCGTTAAAGAAAATATTTTTTCACCTGCCGGCGGCAGTCCATACATTTTTCTGTAAGCAAAAACAGGGTATCGGTCCGTCTTGTCTGGCGATTCAGACCGTATTAAAAACAGGGCCTGAAAAAAAGATTTTGGCATCAATCCTGCATTTATAAGCAAAGCAGTTGTTCAGGAACACCATGCGCCGGGCTGCCTGTATCCTTGGGTCAGGTTTCCGGCAATTCAGCAAACTTGTTTCGATTTCAGGAGACAGTCCATGACCCGTCCCACGGTTTCGATCCGACCCTTTGACCCAATGGTTTTCTGGGTATCTGCAGGCGTGACCGTCGCCTTCGTTCTCGGATCCATTCTGTTTCCCGACACCATGGCATCCATGATCAACGCCGTGTTCACCTGGACCACCACCATGTGGGCCTGGCTGTATCTGATCACGGTATTTTTTCTGGTGATGGGATGTTTTGTGCTCATGGGCCCTGGCTACGGGACCATGAAACTGGGCCTGCCGGAAGACCAACCCGAATTTTCCAATTTTTCCTGGTTCGCCATGCTGTTCGGGTCTGCCATTGCCGCAGGCATCGTGTTCTGGGGACCGGCCGAACCGGCCTACCATTACATGAGCCCGCCCCCTTATTTCGGAGGTGATTCCCTCACCCCGGCAGCCGGTGCCAACGCCATGACCTATTCGTTTTTTCACTGGGGATTGAGCGCCTGGTCCATCTTTGCCCTGCTTACCATTGCCCTGGCCCATGCCAGTTTCACCCGGAACCTGCCGCTGAAATTTTCTTCCGCGTTTTACTATGCCATCGGCGACCGGATCTACGGCACCTGGGGAAAGGTGCTGGACATCTTTGCCGTATTCGCCACCCTGGGCGGCCTTGCCACCACCACCGGGTTTGTGGCACTTCAGCTGTCTGCCGGCCTCAAATACCAGTACGGCCTGGAACTGGGTCCGTCCAGCACTTACATCATCATCGGCGCGCTCACCGCCATTTTCACCCTGTCTGTATACACCGGACTCCAGAAAGGGGTGAAACTGATCGGAGATATTAACATGTGGGTGTTTGTGGGGGTGTGGTTTTTCGTGCTGGTATTCGGTCCGACCATTTTTCTGGTGAACCTCACCGTCAACTCCCTGGGCCAGTACCTGCTGCACTTCATCCCCATGAGCCTGTTCACCGCGCCCGGATACGAGGGCAACTGGATCGGGTCCTGGACCGTGTTCTACTGGGCCTGGTGGATGAGCTGGGCACCGTTCGTGGCTGTGTTCATCGCACGGATCTCCAAAGGCAGAACCATCCGCCAGACCGTGGCCGCATCCCTGATCCTGCCGTCTCTGGGCAATTTTCTGTGGTACGGGGTAATGGGGGGTGCCGGCATCCATTTTGACGTCACCGGCACCCTGGAAGCCCACGGGGTGGAAAGCGCCATCTTCGCCATTGCCCAGAACCTCCCTTTGACAGGGCTTCTGGCTGTGGCTCTGATTTTTCTCATTGCCACGTTCTTTCTGACATCCGCCAATTCCGCCGCCATTTCTCTGGCCATGTTCGTGTCCGGCCACGAAAACCCGGGCCGGAACCTGCGGGCATTCTGGGGCGTGGCCCTGGGAGCGGTGGCAGCGGTACTGGCCGGGTCCGGGAGCCTCAAAGCCATTCAGACCGCATCCATCGCCACGGCATTCCCGCTGATGTTTCTACTGCTGGTAACCCTGTTCAGCCTGTTTAAAGGATTGAACCAATATAAAAAAACCGACCGCGCATAACGCTATTATTAACCACAGGACACTGTTGTCCATGATAAGGAGGAAACATTATGTATGACCGAATGCAGGAACTGAGCCGACAAGACATGGAAAAAATCCATGACGCTGCCATGGATCTGTTGAAGTCCACCGGAGTGGCCTTCAATGACAAGGAAGCCCTTGAGATTTTCAAAGACAATGGATTCAAGGTGGAGGGAACCACCGTGTTTTTTGAGGAATCCGCCGTTCAAAAGGCCCTGGAAACCGCACCCAAGCGGTTCACGGTCCATGCCAGAAATCCTGAAAAATCCGTTGAGATCGGCGAAGATGACTTTGTCTTTCTGCCCGGTTACGGAGCACCGTTCGTCATGGATGCCAAAGGCGACGAACGCCAGGCCACTATGGAAGATTATGACAACTTCTGCAAACTGATCCAGACCTCCCCTTACATCGACATGAACGGGTGGATGATGGTGGAACCGTCAGACATGCCGAGTCAGACCGTTCACCTGGACCTGAACCTGTCCAACATGCTGCTGTGCGACAAACCGTTCATGGGCAGCCCGGTATCCCGTCAGGGGGCCCTGGACGGCATTGAAATGGCCGGCATTCTCTGGGGGGGCAAAGAAAACATCATGGACAAAACCGTGTCCGTGTCGTTGATCAACTCCCTGTCTCCGCTGCAGTTTTCCGATGAGATGCTCGGGTCTCTGATCGAACTGGCCCGGCACAATCAGGCCTGTGTGGTGGCGTCCCTGATCATGGCCGGCGGTTCCGGCCCGGTGACCCTGGGCGGGGTCATAGCCCTTCAGAATGCGGAAATCCTGGCCGGCATCACCCTGGCCCAGCTGGTACGGCCCGGTGCGCCGGTGATCTACGGCTCCACCTCGTCCGCCATGGACATGAAAACCGGGGCCCTCTCCATCGGGGCACCGGAACTGTCCAAAAATATCCATCTGGTGGCCCAGATGGCCCGGTTCTACAACCTGCCCTCCAGATCCGGGGGCGGACTCACCGACGCCCTGTGCACCGATGCCCAGGCCGGTGCGGAATCCGCTCTAGCCCTTTATACGGCCGCCACAAGCGGGATCAATTTCATTCTTCATGCCTGCGGCATCCTGGGATCCTACATTGCCATGAGCTTTGAAAAATTTCTTGTGGACGAAGAGCTATGCGGTATGATAAGAAACATGATTAAACCCGTAGCGGTGACAGACGAGGCCATTGATCTGGATATCATCAAACAGGTGGGTATCGGCGGCCAGTACCTGACCCACCCCAAAACCTTTAAGCTGTGCCGGACTGAATTTTATATGCCGTCTCTGATGAGCCGGAAAAACAAGGATGCCTGGGCCAAGGCAGGAAAACAGCATATTTATCAGATTGCTGAAGACAAAGTGGCTCAGCGGCTGGCAGCCTATGAACGGCCGGACATTGATCCGGATATTGAAAAGCAATTGACCGATTTTGTAGAAAAACGCAAAAACCAATAAAGGAGAAAAACATGACTGATTTCAATGCGATTACCGAAGCCCTGGTGGCCTGTGACGAAGCCAAACTCGAAAGCCTGGTCAAGGAAGCCCTGGACCAGAACGTACCGGCCAATGATATCCTGAACAAAGGGCTGATCGCCGGCATGGACATTGTGGGTGAAAAAATGGAATCCGGGGATATGTTCATCCCGGAAGTGCTGATGGCGGCCCATGCCATGGCCAACTGTGTCATCATTCTCAAGCCGCTGCTGGCCGAGGGCGAAGGGTCTGCCGGCGCGTCCGTGCTCATCGGCACGGTCAAAGGGGACCTGCACGACATCGGCAAGAACCTGGTGGCCATGATGCTGGAAAGCGCAGGCATGGAAGTGACCAACATCGGCGTGGATATCCCGCCCGAAGACTTTGTGTCCAAAATCAAGGAAACCAATGCCAAAATCGTTTGCCTGTCTGCCCTTTTGACCACTACCATGCCCATGATGAAACAGACCATAGACGCCATTGTGGAAGCCGGCCTGCGGGATCAGGTGAAAATCCTGGTAGGCGGCGCCCCGGTGACCCAGTCATTCGCCGATGAGATCGGTGCGGACGGGTTCGCTCCGGATGCAGGTTCTGCCGCCAAACTGGCCAAACGCCTTGCCGCATAAGGGATACGAATAAGGAGAGACCCATGTTTGAAGTAATCGGAGAACGCATCAATACCTCCAGAAAGCTGGTCCAGGCCGCTGTGGCGGAAAGGAACGCCCAGTACATCATCGATGATGTCACTAAGCAGCAGGAAGCAGGGGCCGCGTTTATCGATGTGAATGCCGGTGCCCGCATTGGCCATGAAGAGGAAGACATGAAATGGCTGCTGGAAACCATCCAGCCCATTGCCAAAGTGCCTCTGACCCTGGACAGCCCGGATCCGGCCATTCTGGAAATGGCATTCGCCATGGTGGAAAAAACCCCCATGATCAACTCCATCAGCCTGGAAAAGGAACGGTTCGACAATATGATTCCGTTCCTGAACGGCAAGGACTGCAAAGTGATCGCCCTGTGCATGGATGACGGCGGCATGCCCACCGGATCCGATGACATTGTGGCCCGGGCGGATTCCCTGGTGGTGGAACTCAACAAGATCGGCATCCCCACCGGCAACATCTATGTGGATCCCCTGGTACAGCCCATTTCCACGGACTCCACCAAAGGGGTAATGGTCCTGGACGCGGTACGGGCCATCAAAACCAAATACCCGGAGGTGCACATCACCGGCGGACTGTCCAACATTTCCTACGGCCTGCCCCAGCGCCACATCATCAACCGTACCTTTGTCACCCTGATGATGCTGGCAGGCATGGATTCCGCCATCATCGATCCCCTGGACAAAAAAATCATGGCCACCATCAAAACCGCGGACATGCTGCTGGGGAATGACAACTACTGCATGAATTACCTGAAAGGGGTCCGGGCCGGCGTGATTGAAAGTTAACCTGAACGCGTTTGCAGAATCTTCTGCACATTGGTTCGTGATGCCCGGTGCGGCCTTTCAACAGGCAGCACCGGGTTTTTCATTCAACAGCGGTCCCGCCGGAACGATGCCCGGCACCAACCCAATCAGCAACTCGGAAGAGGCACCTTAAAGGAGACACCATGGAAACATTTGACGTCATCGTGATCGGTACCGGCACTGCCGGACAAACTGCCGCATTTGACCTGGCTGCGGAAGGGTATCGCGTGGCCATTGCGGAAAACAGTTCAGCGCCGGGCGGCGTATGTGCCTTGCGGGGCTGTCAGGCAAAAAAATGGTTCTATGAAACCATGGAGGTGGTGGCCCGCAGTCGCCATCTCACGGGGAAAGGCATTATAGAACCGCCCCGGTTCAGCTGGGAACAGATTCAAAAGGAAAAAACCCGGTTTACCTCAAAA
>JAABTO010000007.1 GCA_011389835.1 Desulfotignum sp.
TGAGTTCGCCCATTTTGCGGCACGTCTGGGCGGCATGGCCGGACAGATTCATATTCTGGAAGCCGGGGACAGGGCCCTGGGACCCTTTGACAAGGACATGGTGGCCCAGCTGGTCAAGGCCTCGGAACAGGAAGGCATTCAGGTGCGAACCGGTGTGTCAGTGACATCTGTGACCAGAAACGGCGATGAGTTCACGGTTCATTTCAAATCCGGCCCCTCTCTGGTGGTGGATCAGGTGGTGAACAGTGCCGGACGAATTCCCAATATCGACCCTCTGTCTCTGGATACCGCCGGGATTGAATCATCCAGAAAAGGAATTGCCGTCAACCGGTCCATGCAGACCTCGGTTCCGACTGTTTTTGCCATCGGCGACTGCGCCGACACCGTGATGCTGGCCCGGGTGGCGGACATGGAAGCCCATGTGGCGGCCCGGTCCATCATGGCAATGGAAAACGGAAATGATCTGCCGGCCATGGATTATCGGGCCGTCCCTGCCGTCCTGTTCACCTATCCCCAGCTGGGAATGGTGGGCAAAACCGAAGAGACGCTTCAGCAGGAAGATACGGCATACTGGAAAAGTTTTGAAACCGGTGTGAACTGGCCCACCTACCGGCGGATTGGCATGAAACATGCGGGATACAAACTACTGACAGATAAAAACGGCTGCATTCTTGGGGCCCATTTTCTGGGAGACAATACCACCGGACTGATCAACACGTTCAAACAGGCGATGCTGGACAACACGCCGGTGAAAAAAATCCGGGACGACCATATCATGGCCCCCTATCCGTCCCGGGAAAGCGATATTTTGTATATGCTGGATTCACTGATGGAGTGACCCCGGCCACGGATCCACCGGGCCCATCTGAAAAAAGAAGCGCAGAAAAACAGGACTTGCCGTTTTCTGCGCTTCGCATTGTCCAATCAGCTTAAAAAGGACTACTGTTTTTCCATGGGCTGGCCGCAGCAGACCAGTTCTCCGCCCCCGGCTTCTTTCACTTCCACGACATTACCGCAAATTTCACATTTGTAAGTCTCTCCAACAGCTGGCATCATCTGCCTCCTTTTTTTTTCAGAGTTATATAATTGACGGTCCCTGGTGAATACGCATCACACCAAAGAATACATGTTATACAATTAACAGCCATTTGATCTTTGTCAACTTAAAAATGGCGGACCGGCCATCACTTGGCGTCGGCAAAAAATGTTTCCGGTTCCTTGCGAACCCCGCAGGTCTGATTCAGTTTGACGGAAATATCCTTGAACGGGCCGTCCTTCATGATCCGTGCAGATTGGGGGCAGGCTTTGATACAGGCACAGCAATGGATGCAGATATCATCCAGGGTGCCAAATCCGTTTTTTTCATCCACGGCATCCACCGGACATACCTCCACACAGGTGCCGCAGGCAATACAATCGTCTGTCACATCGATAAACGGCACCCCTTTGGCAACGGTGGGTTTTTTATAGGGAACGTTTCCCGGCACCATAAGATTATCTGCTGCCTTTGCCGGGCCGGCTGTTTCCAGAAGCTGGGCAATTTTTTCTCCAAATTTCCTGGCACATGCCAGATCGGCTTCATCCGGCCTGTCCGGGGCGATGGGAGCCGGTTGGGTGGAAAACGAATGTTCACCGATGAATGCCCCGGCAGCAATGGGGGCACATCCGCACTGAACACTGATATCTTTCAACTCCAGCAATGCATCATCATATTCCCGGTTGCCGTAAACCACCACGGGCACGGCGGGAATCTTTGACGCAGAAAGCCGTTTAAACCAATCTGCGGCCAGTTTCGGTACCCTGCCGCTGTAGACCGGTGCCCCGAAAACGATCAAGGACGCGTCCAGGCCCTGAGGGATCGTTTCTCTGGCTCCAGACAAGGTGATGTCATAACTGTCCACCTCATACCCGGTGCCCTTTGCAATGGCATCCAACACGGATTTCGTGGTGGCGGTAGGGCTGAAATATACCAGCGTGATCTTTTTATTGGTCATTGTTTTCATTTCTCCCGTTTATGTAAAAAGACATTTGAAAAATCATCCCAATTGTTGTATGACCCCCTCCATGGATATCAAAGAAAAATGCCCGGCCTGCGGCGGAAACCTTTACATCCGGCGGACCTGAACCAAAATTTATTTCAGCTGCAGGTCGTGCAGCAGAAACTTTCCTGAAAACCGGTACAAAGAGCTGATGGATGAATATCTTGAAGAACAGCTGGCCAATGTACCGATCAACCGGATCTGACTTTTATCAGGCTGCCGGAGTCAACATTGGTTCAAAGCGATGTTTCCTCATCATAGACATTGCAGATGCAGCACAAAAAGGTGGCGGGTTCGT
>JAABTO010000008.1 GCA_011389835.1 Desulfotignum sp.
CCAAGCGCTCAAAATTTCGGAAAGGTCACCTGTCTTTCCCCTGGAAACAGGACTTGACAAGCCATGTAAATCATATAGGCTTTTGCCGGTCCGCTTAACTGACAAAGACAACCCGTGAAAAATGGAATCACCACTGAAAAAAAACTGGATCAAGGAGATTCACATCGGCCCCCGACAGATCCTGTTCGGGCTGGAGATGGACGATGTCCGCCTGACGGATCTGGTTCTGTCATGTATCACCCGGCAGTGCAGGACGGACGGGCAGGCCCGGCTGCATAACGTCCTCGAAGAATTGACCACCGAAAACAAGCTCCAGGCATTTGACATGCTGCAGTTGATTTTCGGATTTGTTCATGAGCTGAAAGTCGGCTTCTACCATGACAACCAGCCGATGACCGCTCCGGAAACCAAAAAAGCCCTGATAAACGATCCGGGCACAGACATCCGGATCATCCTGAACAAACAGGTTCCGGCATCCCTGTTTCAGGCGGTGCAGCAGGTGTTTCAATCCATGAATCCTCCTCTTGCGGAGAACAGGGATCAGCATGCCTTTGCATTTGCCGTGTTGAACCGGATCCGGCAATGGCACACGGACCTGCAAACCTGGTATGCCCGCTCCTTAGCCGATGAATATCCGGGAGGCGGCCGCATCAGGGAACTGCTTGCCTTGACGGCCCTTTTGCTTGAAAACCAGACCGCCCACGCCCTGCTCACCAATTGTTATTCGCAGCGCGTTCCCCTGGCGGCAGCTGCACATGACCTTCAAAAAATCACTGATTTCTACACAAAAGACCTGGCTTTCTGGGATCAGGTCAAACAGGCCCTGCCCGGGTTCCGGGAGAATCTGGGTGATATCGAAAAAAACCCGGAAGATGCGGCGGCATACCATGAGCTGACAGAAATTTTCACCGCTTCAGACCCGTTTGACCGGATATCCAAAGCCCGGGATCTCTTCAACACGGTGAGCACCTGTCACCAGCAGATTGAAGCCCTGAAGCTGGAAGCGTGCCGGCAACAGGCCAGGGAACAAATTGACAGCCTGATCCGGGAACTGACCCCGCAACTGTCTGCCCACCCCATTGACCCGGACACACAAAACGCGATTTTACTGACCCTGCGCCGGACCCGGAAAAAAATATCCGGCCTCCCGGATATCGCACAGGTGAATCAGGTGTGCCGGGACATCATTGATTTGACCCTGGACCAGGTGGCGGAACTGACCGGGATCGACCTGGATATCTGACAGCCAAGACCATTGATACCGGCGCTGCCGTCAAATGGTTACCGGTGCGGTCTTCATCCGGCTGCGGCCGCCGCGTTCCAACCGTGGGTTTTGGCCAGTTTTTCAAACATCTGGACAATGCCGGCGGTCAGGCGGAATACCATGTCACTGCCACCGTTGTCGGATGCGCTTTTGTCATAGAACAGGTGCAGATCCGAATCCAGGCCGTCATCCGGTTTCCAGTAACAGATCATCACGGGCACCAGGGGCAGCGGGTACAGCACCATCGAGATATCGGACTGATACTGCTCTTCGATCTCTTTCCCGTTGAAAATAAAGCCCAGGTCCTCGAACAGATCCGGATGGGTATCTGCAATCTTTTTCAACGGCTCTTCCGTGCGCTTCACATACAGGCCGTTCAGTTCCCGGGCCCCGGTCAGTTCCCGGAAAGGCATCCACTGACCGGTGACAGGCGCTCCTTTGCTTTCCAGCACATAGGTCAACACCGGCCCGGTGATCCACGGGTTGATATGCAGGTCCGATTTGAATCGTCCTTGCTGATTTACGGAAAACGGTTTGCCGAATATGCGAAGGGTCAGCCAGGTCCCGTCAAACCGGCCGCCGGTTCTTCGGGCCGCATCTTCCAGATCGATCTCCTTGACCCGTTCCTGCATGGCTGCCAGTTCCCGTTCATAATCCGACTCCCCGGGCTTGAATCCTTTTCTGGGG
>JAABTO010000076.1 GCA_011389835.1 Desulfotignum sp.
TCTTGACCTCCTTGAACTGGGCCCGGGCGTAATCAAACAGGGTCTGGACGATATCGATGTGCGGGTCCATGGACCAGCCGCCGTTGTCAATGGCCAGGATCACCTTGAGCCGGTCCTTGAGGGCCCGCTCGAACACCAGCTCGATCTCCCCGGCATTGCGCATGGTTTCTCTGATGGTCTCATCCACATTGACCCGATCTTTCGGTCCGGCCGGCACCAGGTTGCGCAGCCGTTTGAGGGCTTCGCCGATATTGGCCTGGGTCAGGGGCCCGGCCGTGGAATAATCCTTGTACCGACGTTCATTGGCTACCTTGACTGCGGATTTGTTCAAGGACTGGCCGCCCACCCGCATGCCGCCGGGATGGTATCCGGAATGGCCCACCGGGGAATAGCCGCCCGTACCGATCCATTTGCCGCCGCCGTCATGACGCCCGTCCTGATCCTTGAGCCGTTCCTTAAAATACGCGATCAGTTCATCCGGCGTCATTTTATTGAGCTTGTCCTCGTCGATTCCCAGGGCATCGGCCACCATTTTGGGATTCTTGAGCCATTCATCCAGCAGGCCCCGGGCGATTTCATCGATTTCAAACCCCTCGTCCTCGGGCAGGGGCACCCCTTCAAAATGATGGGCAAACACCTGGTCATACAGATCGAAATACCGCTCGCTTTTCACCAGAATGGCCCGGGCGCAGGTGTAAAAATCGTCCAGCCCGGCCACCATGCCGTTGTACAGGGCTTTCTGCAATGTCAGAAACGCCGTGGGAGACACGGGGATGCCCACCTCTTTGAGGGTATAGAAAAATTTGACAAACATGGAAAATATCCCTTAAAACAGGCGTCTTCGGGATGTCAGATTCTGGGCCCGCTCGTAATCCGGACTTTTTTTGAACAATACCCCGAGAAACGGCAGCTTCCCGTTGATCAACTCTTTCACCCGGAAATCCGGATCCGCGTTCAGGGCCCGGATCCAGTTGATCAGCTCCCTTGTGGCGGGTTTCTTTTCAATGCCGTCAATGTCCCTCATGCTGAAAAAGGCCTTGATGGCGTTATCTGCCAGTTTTTCATCCAGATCCGGAAAATGCACGTGAATGATCTTGCGCATCATTTTGGGATCCGGAAATGCGATGTGATGGAAATTGCACCGGCCCAGAAACGGGTCGGACAGATCTTTTTTGGCATTGGACGTGATGATGATCACGGGCCGGTGCCCGGCCCGGATGGTCCGGTCGGTCTCGATAATGTCAAACTGCATCTGGTCCAGCACATCCAGCATGTCATCCTGAAAATCGGTGTCTGCCTTGTCAATCTCATCGATGAGCAGCACGGTCCTGTTCTCTGCCGTAAATGCCTGACCGATCTTGCCCATTTTGATATATTCCTCGATATTGCTCACATCCCGCTGGGAGTCACCGAACCGTGAATCATTGAGCCGGGTCAACGTATCATACTGATACAGGGCTTCCACCAGTTTCATGCTGGATTTCACGTTCAGGACAATCAGGGGCATGTCCAGGTTTTCGGCAATGGCATAGGCCAGCATGGTCTTGCCGGTGCCCGGTTCCCCCTTGAGGAGCAGCGGCATTTCCAGCCGCATGGATATATTGACAATGGCAGCCAGTTCCTGGTCCAGCACATATTTGGTCGCGCCTTGAAATTCCTGGGTCGTATTCTCATTCATGGGTCATTCTCTCCGAAAATGCAAAAAGTTAAACTCAATACAATTGAAAAATATGAAGCAATTCCTTTTTTTACACAAGGAATTTATAAAAAAATCCGGTCCCGGAATACCAAATCACAAAATCGTATCTTTTATTTTTACCCCATGAATTCGAAACCATTGACACTGATCCGACATAGTGTTAAGAGATTTCATTGACTATTTTCAGCCAAGAAACAAATTAGGAGAGACCCATGATTGGTGGAATTGGAATGCCGGAACTGATAATTATCCTCGTCATTATCCTCGTCATTTTTGGTGCGGGCAAACTGCCTGAAATCGGCGCCGGACTGGGCAAAGGAATAAAAAACTTCAAAAAAGCCACAAAAGAACCCCTGGAAGACAAAGAAAAAGAGCCTGAAAAAATCGACAAAGAATAACGCTGCCCCCTGAAAATTCTCTCTTCAATATTCCTGCAGCCGGGACCGGACTTACCCGGCTGCAGGCGAATTATCAAAAAGCTGTTTGATCGCGCATCCCTGAAAACGCATCCATATTCGAACATTTTTTATGCCTGTTGCACAAAAATGTATTTTTATTTGACCTTTAACAAACATTTTTGTTATTTATTCTCTGTTGGATATTTATTTTGTTTGAAAAATGTCAAAATCCTCTGCAACCCCCGGGGGAACCCGTTGTCAGACAAAGGCTGGCACGCCGGTTGCTTAGATTAAATCAACCATGGAAACTGTGACACATACACAAAACACACCGATCCAGGTGCTGATCCGGAAAAAACAGCAACTGGTCCAGAATTTTTTGGAAAACGGTTCGCCGGTTTTTTTGGACACCCTGACCCGGGTGCTGGATGAATATGTTTTCACTGTGTATGAAAAAAGCATTGCCGCCCGGAGGATGGTCATTGCCGGCCAGTCTTTTGCGGTCATTGCATTGGGCGGATACGGCAGAAAAGAACAATGCATCCACTCCGACATCGATCTGCTGATTCTGTTCGATGACGCCGTGCCCCCGGAGGTCGAAGCGTTTGTCCAGGAAATCGTATACCCCCTGTGGGATGCGCGGTTTGAGGTGGGATATGCGGTGCGCCACATGAATGAATGCATCGACATGGCATTTGAACGGTTCGATATTCTCACCACGGTCCTGGATGCCCGGTTCATCTGCGGCAACTCATTGATCTATTCCCGGTTCAAAGAAAAATTCAGACACCGGCTTTCCACACGGCATTACAAACAGACCCTTGATTATCTGTTCGAACACGGCATCAAACGGCTGGAAAACTTCGGTGATTCCACTTTTCTGGTAACCCCGGATCTGAAATCCGGATTCGGCGGGTTACGGGACTACCACACCCTTTTATGGTACGCCAAAATCAAGTCTGATATCAAGGAGCGACGGGATCTGGAATATTACGGTTTTTTGTCTCATTTCGAATACCGCACCCTGAACAAGACATTAAATTACATCTGGCGGATCAGAAACTGGCTCCATTATATCACGGACCGCAAATGCGACACCCTGCATTTTGAATACCAGACGGACATGGCGGACCGCCTCAACTACAAGAATCAGGGCGGTCGCCCGGATGTGGAGATCTTTCTGGGGGATCTGCATGCAAAAATGGAGTTTCTCAAGCAGATCAACCAGATCACGTTTGAAGACATCCTGACCAGCAACCGCATCAGAAAGGAACCGGACACCCCTCGCCCGACCAAAACCAGTGGCCTGGTGATCCAGAAGCGCCGGCTGTATTTCGCCAATACCGTGGTCATTCTCCAGCATCCGGAACTGCTGCTCAAAATTTTCCTGGAAAGCGGCAGACGCCGGATTCCCCTGTCCATCGAAGCCAGACGCGTGGTATCGGAATTTCTTCATCTGGTGGATGACGAGATCCGGACAGATCCGGCCAACATCAAGATTTTCAAGCAGATTCTGGCCCTGTCGTTCTGGGAATTCAACGTGCTCAACGTGATGCTGTCCACCGGCATTCTGGAACGGCTCATCCCGGAATACAAAGCGATCCGCAACAAAATTCAATACAATCATTATCACCTGTTCCCTGTGGACAAACATTCCATCCGCTGTGTTCAGGTGATCAACAGCTTCAGGGATCCGGGTACCGATGTCAATACCAGTCTGTATGCCAATATCTACAGGGAGGTGAGAAACAAAAACCTGCTGCGGGTCGCAGCCCTGCTTCACGATATCGGCAAATCCGATCCTGCAAAAGAGCATTCCAATACCGGGGCCAAGATCGCCGGGCCCATTCTCGAGCGCCTGGGATTCAACCCGGCCGAGACGGCTGATGCCTGTTTTTTGATCCGAAATCACCTGCTGCTGGCCAAAATTGCCACCCGTCGGGATCTGTTTGATGAAGAAACCGCTGTTCATACCGCAAACAAGGTGGGCAAAATAAGGCTGCTTCGCATGCTGTTTCTGCTCACCGTGGCCGACTCCATGGCCACCGGTCCCAAGGCCTGGAATGAATGGACGGAAAACCTGATCAAGGACCTGTTTTTGAAAACCATGCGGATTCTGAAAACCGGGGAACTGGCATCCAGAAAAGCCCAGCGCCTCATTGAGCGGAAAAAGGAGGAAGTGACGGCCCTGCTCGGCGACATCTGGCATGAACAAGACACCTCAAAACAGCTCGATACACTGTCCAAGCGCTACCTGCTCAACATGCCGGCCATTTATATCGCCGATCATATCAAGCTGTTTCAAAATCTGGGCAAACAGCAGTTCATCTGGCAGATTTCCAGAGAAGACGATTCGGACATCCGCACGGTATCCATCTGCGGCCGGGAAAAACCCGGATTCTACTCCAAAATAGCCGGGGTGTTTTTCCTCAACCGCATCGACATTGTGGCCTCCCAGGCATATCCTCTGGGAGATACCCACATTCTGGATATCTTCAAGGTCATGGCCCCCAGTGACCGGATCTTTGAAACGGAAAAATGGAAAAAAGCGGAACAGGATCTGACCCGGGCCCTGGCGGATGATCATTTTCTGGATAAAGTGGTGGACAAAATCCCCACAGATATCACCATCGCTTCAGGCAGACGCCCCGAGCCCAATCAGGTGCGCATCGACAATGACACATCCAGCTTTTTCACCATTATTGAAGTGTTGACCTATGATTTTGCCGGCTTGCTGTTCACCATCACCAACGCCCTGTACCGCTGCGGTGTCAACGTAAATGTGGCCATGGTGGGAAGCAAGGTGGATCAGATTATGGATATTTTCTACGTCCGGAGCCTGGAAAACGATCAGAAAATCCAGGACCCCGAAGAACTCAAACAGATTAAAACAGCCATATTGGAACGGCTCCCCCAGTTACACGCAAAGGAGGTATGAAATGAAGAAAATCGAAGCGGTGATCAAACCCTTCAAGCTCGATGATGTCAAGGAAGCACTCAGTGAAATCGGAATTTACGGCATGACCGTCACCGAAGTCAACGGCTACGGCCGCCAGAAAGGTCACAAGGAGATCTACCGCGGTGCAGAATATGTGGTGGATTTTGTCCCCAAAATCAAACTGGAAATCGTGGTGTCGGACGACCGGGCCGAAGAAACCATTGAAACGGTTCGAAATGCCGCAAATACCGGTAAAATAGGTGACGGCAAAATCTTTGTCCTGAATGTGGAAAAAGCGATCCGGGTTCGAACCGGTGAAACCGATACCGACGCCCTTTAACTGGATGGAATTTTTTACAGAATTCAATTTTTTTATTGATATAACTTTAAAACGAAAGGAACACCCATGACTCCCAAAGACGCCATTGCCCTGGCCAAAGAAAACAATGCAAAAGTAGTCGACATCCGGTATATGGATTTCATCGGCACCTGGCAGCATTTTTCAGTCCCTGTCAGTGAATTCACGGAATCCGCGTTCGAGGACGGGTTCGGATTTGACGGCTCTTCCATGCGGGCCTGGCAGGCCATTAACAACAGTGATATGATCGTGATTCCGGAAGCCCCTACCGCCAGAATGGATCCTTTTTTCAAGGTACCCACCATGGCCATCATCGGCAACATCCATGATCCCATCACCAGTGAATCCTACTCCAGAGACCCCCGGGGCATCGCCAAAAAAACCGAGCAATACCTGAAAACCACCGGCCTGGGAGACACTATTTTTGTGGGTCCTGAGCCGGAATTTTTCATCTTTTCCAATATCCGGTATGCGTCTGAAGCCCATGCCGCGTTTTTCGAAATAGATTCCCCGGAAGGGCACTGGAACACCGGATCCGATGAAATGCCCAACCTGGGGTACAAGATCAAGCCCAAGCATGGATACTTTCCCCTGCCGCCGGCCGACCAGTACCAGGACATGAGAACCGAGATGATGCTCACCCTGGAAAATTTAGGCATTGCCATGGAATGCCAGCATCATGAAGTGGCCTCCGCCGGCCAGTCGGAAATCGATCTGCGGTTCGATTCTCTGGTGAATATGGGAGACAGCCTGGCGTGGTTCAAGTATGTGCTCAAAAACGTGGCCCATAAATACGACCACACTGTCACCTTCATGCCCAAACCCCTGTACGGAGATAACGGCACGGGCATGCACACCCACATGAGTTTCTGGAAAGACGGCAACCCCGTATTTGCGGGCAATAAATACGCCGGTCTGTCCGACGAAGCCCTGTGGGCCATCGGCGGCATCATGAAGCACTGCAAAGCCCTGTGCGCCATTACCAACCCCACCACCAACTCCTACAAGCGGCTGGTGCCAGGGTTCGAGGCCCCTATCAACCTGGCCTATTCCAGCCGGAACCGGAGTGCGGCCATCCGTCTGCCCATGTACTCCAATTCCCCCAAGGCCAAACGGATCGAGTTCAGGACACCGGACCCCTCCTGCAACGGATACCTGGCATTTTCCGCCATTGCCATGGCCATGATCGACGGCATACAGAACAAGCTGGACCCGGGCGACCCCATGGATAAAAACATTTATGACCTGCCTCCCGAAGAGCTGGCACAGATGGAATCCGCCCCCGGTTCTCTGGAAGAAGCCTTAGATGCCCTCAAACAGGATCATGAGTTCCTGCTCAAGGGGGATGTGTTCACCAAAGATGTCATCGAGCACTGGATCGACTATAAAATGAACAACGAGGTCAAGCCGGTCATCAGCCGGCCCCATCCTCATGAGTTCTATCTGTATTTCGATATATAGGCGTATTTTGGTCGCCTGATTCCATCCATTAGACACAAGGGGTGTCATTTATGAGATGACATCCCTTGTGACCCTCCTTTGATGCCTGTCAATTGCGTTGTTTTTTTTAATGCAATCCCCTGAAAAATACGATATAACAAAACAACTGTTAATGAATTGCTTCAGGAGGCACGCTGCATATGGAGATTCTGCCCTGTTTTCGTTCACGCTTCCCGGGATGCTGCTTTTTCATACTTGCGCTGTTATGTCTCGCTCCCTGGGCATCTGCCCAGCAGGCAGCTGCCGGCAATGAGTTCGACACGCTCAAGCAGCGGCTGATCAAGGATGGGTTCAACCCGGACAAAATTGAGGCCATTCTGGCCAAAGACACGGTTTCATTCACCACAGACAGCGTTTCACTGTTTTTTGTCCATTCCGAATCCAGCCTCAATTACGACCAGTTTCTATCCAAAAATTCCATTGCCAATGCGTTCAAATACATGGCGGAACACAAGGAATCCCTGGACCGGGCCCAAGAGATGTTTGGCGTGGACAAAACCGTCATCACCGCCATCCTGCTGGTGGAAACCCGCCTGGGCACTTACCTGGGCAACCGAATCGTTATCAATACCCTGGCCACCATGGCATCCCTTGCAGATGACTCCCTGAGGGAACGCATCTGGAATGCAATCCCGGATCAGAAAAAACCGCAACGGGACGCCTTTCTGAAAAAAGTGGACGTGCGATCTAAATGGGGATATGAAGAACTCAAAGCCCTGATCCAATATGCAGACAGAGAAGGCATTGACCCGGAAAATATCCAGGGCTCCTATGCCGGTGCCATGGGTATTTCCCAGTTCATGCCCTCCAATGCCCTGACTCTGGCAAAAGACGGCAACAATGACGGCAGAATCAACCTGTTTGATCACAGTGACGCCATCTTTTCCGTGGCCAACTATCTCAAACACCATGGATGGAAACCCGGCATCTCCCGGCAGCGCCAGCACGAAGTGCTGTTTCGTTACAATCACAGCAACTACTATGTAGACACCCTCATGAAAATCTCGGACCGGCTCAAGGAAGGCTGAAAAAAATCCATGGACCAGCTCATTTTATATGTTCTGCTGATTTTCGGCATCTCGCTATGCCTGACCATGCTGGCTCTGGTGGACATCATCAAAAAGGATTTCGGTTCCCCGAAAGTCAAACTCCTGTGGCATTTTATCGCACTGATCCCTTTGATCGGATGGCTTGTCTATCTGATCTTCGGCTATCGAAAGGGCCGGAAAAAGTCATTTACCGCATAAATATCATTGACTTTTTTCCCGTTCCGGTATAGATACAATCTTTTAAAAATCAACAATGGTCCCATCGTCTAGTGGTTAGGACGCCGGCCTCTCACGCCGGTAACCCGGGTTCGAATCCCGGTGGGATCACCAATAATAACAGAAAGCAGCCGTTCAAAATCAATTGAACGGCTGCTTTCTGTTATGGGTGGTGCTGTTTATTTGAAAATTTTCTCAGGTTTTGTCGGATCTCCGGTGGCATTTGGAAAATCTTCAGTCACATAAGCTTTCTCATTGTTTTCGATCAGGTGGTTGGCTTCTTTCATGAAATTGGCAAACTGGAATTTACATTCATAAAAACCATGCCACCACGCATAGTCCGGTGCCATCATCATGGCGCCCATCCGGGCTCTGCGCCCTTCATGGTGCCACAGTTCATAAAACTCAAGCTCCAGCTGTTCATCAAAAAACCTGGTCTTGTCCAGCAGGCCCTTCTCGTAAAGCTCATCCAGTTTTGCCTTGGCCGGTTTATAATACACTTCATTGTATTCTTCCACGGCTTTGTCAAACCCGTCATAAAAGTCATTGATCCAGGAATCCCCGTGGCAGGCACGGCAGACATTTTTCATTTTTTCACGTTCCGTCTGCCAGTCCGTGCCGGACGGAAACGGCTTGAAATCCTGAGGCCGAACCGTCAGCGGGGCCTGGGTCTCCCATGACAGTCTTTCGGTGACATCATGGGTGGTCAGCACTTTACCACTGCCGCTCATATGACACCCGGCACAGGTGGGGGCCCGGTAGTCCACACCCGGCGTCCAGGTGCCGCCGGCCGCATCAAAATTATATTCATCCTGATAGGCATGGTAAATGGTGCCGTGTTTGGATTCTTCATAAATTTCGATCTGGGGATGATCCGGCCCCAGATGACACTGGTCACAGGCCTCGGGTCTGCGGGCTTCCGCCAGTGAGAACCGGTGACGGGTATGGCACGAGGTACACGATCCTTTACTGCCATCCAGGTTCAGACGCCCCACCCCGGCATTGGGCCAGGTAGCCGGATCGATCTTTCCATTGTCATCGATTTTGATCACTGTCCCGTGGCAGCTGAAACAGCCGGTCTTGCGCTCATTGTCCGAGTTCATCCCATCGTTGAGCCAGGGATCGAGTTTCCACATGATCTCAATGGTATTTGCGTGCTTTGAACGGTCGTACTGCATGGCTTCATCCGGATGACACCGGGAGCAGTCTTTGGGCGTGACAATGGAGGCAATATCCATTTTGTATTTGTCTTCTCCCCAGGGCAGATCAGACCGGCCATAATATTTGACATGATCCTGGGCGATATCCTGATCTCCGGGTTGAACCAGATGACAGTCAAGGCAGGTGATGTTGGCGTTGGCATGCCGGCTTTTTGCCCAGTCGGCAAATATCCCCGGGGTTGTCTCCCGGTGGCATTCGATGCAGGCCTGGGCTTCGGGCGGCACGCTGCGCTCGATCCGGTATTCCTTCACCTTGGCGTAATTGGGCTGGGCAACTGCAATTGAGACAAAACCTGTCAACATCAAGGCCGTTGTCAGCAACAACAGTGGAAAATGGACCTTTCGTCGATTCATAATCGTTGCTCCTTTCGTTAAAGTAACCCCTGAAAAAATTTAAGGTTTCATCCATTGATCATAACTGTCGCAATCCCTTGGCCTGGTAAGGTACCGGGCGGGTTTGACGGAACATAACTCTGCCGGTGTCCGAATGCACCAGGTCATAATGGCAGTCAATACATTTTTTTTCATACCCGGGTTTCGCATACACCACGGACCGGTGGGCCAGCATGGCCCCCCGCCGGGTCGGCATATGCAGCAGATTCCGATGGCATTTCTGACATTCGCGGTTATTGAACGCCTTGTAAGCAGCCTCCCGGGCATGTTCCCGATCGTATTCGCCGACAAGAAAATGAACGGCAACATCTTTCAGGCCGTGATAGCTTTTGGCAAAGAAAAAATTGAACGTATCCTGAGGCGCCGGCAAATGACAGTCCATACAGTCGACGACAACCCCTGCGGCATTATTGCTGTGTGTGGAAGAACGCCATGCCACCACGGCCGGTTTGATTTCATGACACGATGCACAGAACTCAGGCGTCGATGTGCGCACCATTGTGTAGTAGGTCATGCTGAACAGAGGGAAAGCGATGATGACCCCGACACCGATCAAAATTATTGAAATAAAGGACTTTTTCATGAGGCCTCCGGCAAATGAATGAACCCAATCAGCCTTCATCGATCACTTGATATTATCAATAACTCTTGACATCGCAGTATGTCAATCAAATTTTTCTTTTTTCTGTTTTGTTTCCATTCCTTTGACACGGGTTTAAATTTGAGTTATAAATTGCCGCAGTTCACTGGGGGTGCCGTCACCGGCTGAGAGAAGCTGCCTGCTTCAACCCTTGGAACCTGATACGGGTAATACCGGCGTAGGGACAGTGCAAACACCAGAAATGGTTTCTTTTCTTCTCCGCAATCCCGTGTCAATCCCCCCCCCGTGACGATGACTGACGTAAACCCGTGGAGGTAGAATGAAAATCAAATTGAACGGCGAAATGCTGGAAACCGATGCGCTGACGATTCATGCGCTGGTCACTGCCCGAAACCAGGATCCGGCAACACTGGTGGTGGAACACAATTATACCCTGGTCCGGCAGGCCGCATGGGATCACACCCGGCTGCAGGAGGGAGATACCATTGAACTTTTGTCATTTGTGGGAGGGGGGTGACCATGACGGACACGCTGACACTGGGCAACAGGCAGTTCACCAGCCGGCTGCTCACCGGCACAGGAAAATTTGCATCCAATGATTTGATCGGCCCCATGCTGGCGGCCAGCGGATCTGAAATCATTACCGTGGCCCTGCGCCGGGTGGACCTTCAGGCCCCGCCCCGGGACAACATTCTGACCCATATCCCGGAGCATGTCACCCTGCTGCCCAACACGTCCGGGGCCAGAACCGCGAAAGAAGCGGTACGTATCGCACACATTGCCAGGGAAGCCGGATGCGGGGATTTCATCAAGATCGAAGTGATCACGGACATGCAGTATCTGCTGCCGGACAATCACGAAACGCTTAAAGCCGCTGAAACCCTGGCCAAAGAGGATTTCATCGTTCTGCCCTATGTGATGCCCGATATCACCATTTCCCGGCAGCTGTATGATGCGGGGGCCGCCGCGGTCATGCCTTTAGGATCCCCCATCGGTTCCAACCGGGGACTGGAGATGAAATCCATGATCCAGCGCATCATCGACACCAGCCGGCTTCCGGTGATCGTGGATGCCGGAATCGGCCGGCCTTCCCAGGCGGCTGAAGCCATGGAAATGGGCGCGGACGCGGTTCTGGTCAATACCGCCATTGCCACGGCCCAGGACCCGGTCCAGGCCGGAAAGGCCTTTTCCCTGGCCGTCACTGCCGGACGTATGGCGTATCAGGCAGGCATGGCAGGCCGCAGCAGCCAGGCCCGGGCATCATCACCTTTAACCGGATTTTTACAGGAGTAAGCCATGTCGTTCTCCACACTGGCCAGTGACTGGCAATGCTTTGATTTTGCGGCCGGTTTCCATTCCGTGCATCCCAACGAGATCAGAGACGTCCTGGATCGGGCCGGCAGCCAGATCCCACTGGATACCCGCGATCTGCTCACTTTGCTTTCACCGTCAGCACAGGACTTTCTGGAACCCATGGCACAAATCGCAAGGAATCTGACCTGTCAGCATTTCGGCAGGACCATCAGCCTGTATGCGCCCATGTATATTTCAGACTTCTGCTGCAACCACTGCACTTATTGCGGATTCAATGCCCGGACCCGTTTCCCCAGAACCCGGCTGACCCTGGAACAAATCGACAGAGAAGCCAGAGCCATTGCGGACACCGGCATTCGTCATATTCTGATCCTTACCGGCGAAGCACCGGACAAAACGCCGCTGTCTTATCTGGAAGACACATGCCGAATCATGACCCGGTATTTTTCTTCCATTGCCCTGGAAATATTTCCCATGACAGAAACCGATTACCGGGTGTTGAAACAGGCCGGCGCGGATTCATTGACTGTTTATCAGGAAGTCTATGACCCGGCCATTTATAAAACCGTTCACCCCAAAGGCCCCAAATCCGATTACACGTTTCGTCTGCTCACCCCGGAACGCGGGGCTGCCGCCGGATTCAGAGCCGTGAACATCGGCCCGCTTTTCGGGCTGGGAGATCCGGCATCCGAAGCCTTTATGGCCGGGCTGCATGCCCGATACCTGGAACAGGCTTTTCCCCATGTGGAAATTTCCCTGTCTTTGCCCCGGATGACCCAGGCAGGGGGCGCCATCGCACCGAGACATCTTTTATCGGACAGGCAGTTTGTCCAGACGCTTCTGGCCTGGCGGCTTTTCATGCCCCGGCTGGGCATTACCCTCTCTACAAGGGAATCCGCCGCATTCAGGGACCGGCTTGTTCCTCTGGGGGTTACCCGGTACTCGGCCGGTTCAAAAACCGATGTCGGGGGATATGCCGTGCATCCCACCCAAAACACCGTGCAGTTTGAAGTGACAGACACCCGTTCCGTGGATGAGGTGGCGGACATGATTCGACACAGCGGGTATCAGCCCGTGTTCAAAGACTGGGAGATATTTTAAAATGAAAATCGGTATTGCCGGGGCCGGCGGCATCGGCTCCAATGTGGCACGTCTCCTGGCCCAGGCCGGGATGTCGCACCTGTTACTGGTGGATTTTGATGTGGTGGCCCCTGACAACCTGAACCGCCAGTTTTACTCAATGGACCAGATCGGCCGCTTAAAAGTGGACTGCCTGAAACAGAACCTGCAAAGCATCCACCCCGGCATGCGCGTGGACACCCTGGTTCAGCGGCTGG
>JAABTO010000077.1 GCA_011389835.1 Desulfotignum sp.
GGTGGAAGGGCTGGACGACCCGACTGCCAAAAAACAGCTGGCGGAAACGCTGGCGGATGAAGGGATTCCCGTGGTATCGGCTTCCGGCATTGCCGGTTATGTCACAGACACCATCACCACCCGGAAAGTCGGCAACTGCCATATTGTGGGTGACTTTTCCACCGATATCGCCCATGCCCCGCTGTTTCCGCCGAAAATTGCCATGATCGCCGCCAGAATGGCCCAGATCGTTCTGGCGTTGAAGAAACCCGTTTTTCCCACAGGTATTTACGGTATCCTGGGAGAAGCGTTTTCCCTGGGCCGGTCCAATGTGACCATGGCGCAACTGCTGGTGGACAACGGCATCGATATTCTTCAGTACCGGGAAAAAGCCGGAACAAAGGACCGGAAAACCATGCTGGCCGAATGTGAAAAAATCCGGAAAATCACAGCAGATGCCCATGTGCCGTTTATTATCAATGATTTTCTGGACATTGCCATGATAATCCAAGCCGACGGGGTGCACATGGGCCAGACCGACCTGCCGGTGACTGCGGTGAAACAGCTGGCGCCCCATCTCATGGTGGGCTGTTCCACCCACTCCCCGGCCCAGGCGGCACAAGCCAAGGCGGATGGAGCCGATTACATCGGGGTCGGGCCGTTGTTTGCCACCCGGACCAAAGAGGATGTGTGCGATGCCGTGGGGCTTGAATATCTGGAATATGTCTCAGCAAATTTAGACATCCCTTTTGTAGCCATTGGCGGCATCAAACGCCATAACCTGGCTGAAG